>JBHHVM010000005.1:0-21561 GCA_046754265.1 Phycisphaerae bacterium | reverse complement strand
GTATGAAAAGGCTGACGACGATGAACTTTCCGACGGCGACCGCAGCCTCTTCGATGTGGTCATGCTGGACAAACACAGCACCGATCGGCTGGCCCAAGGGAATTATTTCTTCTGGGGGACGGTGCCGAAACTGGAGGGCGTCGCCCTGGGCCCGCGGACTTCCAACGTTTTCATCGTTAATTGGGACGAATCTCACCCGGTGCTACGGCATGTCACCGTTGAGACGATCCGGGTGTATGAGGAGTTCCCATTGACCGTGCCGTCTGACGCGACCGCCCTGTTGGAAGGCGAGACCACGCCTATTCTGGCCTACTTCAGCCGCGAGGGCAGCGACTTTTTGATCTGCTCGTTCCCGCTGGTTCTGGATGACCCCGAGACCGGCTCGCCGTTGATGAACACCACCTGGGTGACCAAGGCCCACTTTCCGGTGTTCATGTACAACGCTGTGCAGTACCTGGCTGCCAATGTGTCGGCCAGCGGGCTGTCCAGCGTCCGCCCGGGCAGTCCCATTCAGATTCCCACGGCTAGGCGGACCCGGCGGGTTCGAATCGTTCGCCCCGACGGCACGACGGACGAAATACCCACGGCTGGTGTCGCGTTCGCTCACTATGCCCGCACCCGCATCGTCGGCGTCTACGAAGCCGTGGGCGGACTGGCTGAGAAGAACCATTTTGCGGTCAACCTGTTCAGCCAAGCCGAGTCGGACGTGACGCCGTCGCGAACGTTCACCCTGGGGGCGACCGCAGTGGCGACGAGCGACCGCTTGGCTTCGGTCAACCGGCCGTTCTGGCCACAAATCCTGCTGGCGATACTGGCCATCCTTATGCTGGAATGGATTATTTATAACAAGCGGGTGTTCGTGTGAGTCACACCCCCACTGGTGTTGAATCTGGTACAGCGTATTGACGGGCAAGCGAGGAATACGTATTGCACAACTGTTTGTGGCAGGTCGATGACCTGCCCTACTTGGGCTCGCCGTTGCCGAAGTCGAGCGCGGTTACCAATAGCAGGTCCACGACCTTGTAGACATCGGGCGACACGGCGACGACAAACGTCCGCTGCGAGCCGGGGGGGCATCAGTAGAAACTCGGGATGGCCCACGCGAAGTTTTCTGCCGTCAGCCAGGCAAATGTCAAACGGCTTGAACGGCTTGGTTCGGTGGGCTTCTTTGAGTTGTTCGACGGTCATGGCTGAGCGCTCCGCATCTCGCGTTTTGGCCTTATTATACCGTTACCCTCGGACGGTGTCATCGCATTTGCTCATCGATCGGCCGAACGCTCGATTCGGGGTTACGTTGTTGGCTCGAACCGATCCCCGGCTGTTACGTGTCGGCCGTTGACAAACTCGGGCCAGGTCATGATTCGGCCACCTTCGGGTTTGATCTCCAACAACTCGACGAAACCTTCCCCGGCGGCGACGTAGAGTCGATCGTCGATCAGGCCGGGTTGTGGGTCGTGCCTGGATTCGGCCACCTCGGCTGGTCGGGCCCGGGCGAGGGTGACAGGTTCCGTCCTTGAGCCGTCGGCTGTGACGAATACGCAGCGGGCCCCGGGCCAGGACCACATTCCGTTGATGTGGGCGGCTTCGACCTGGGCTGGACGCGAAAAATCGATCCGCCCGTCGGTCTTGTTTAGCTTCGGCGCGAAGGTCACGTTGGCTTCATCTTGCGGCGTGCCGTCGGGGATGCCATCGGCGAATAGCGGTAGGGCTGCTTTGACGGCGTCGCATCCGATGGCGGCCAACCGGTCGTGCAACTCGGCGGTGGTCTCGTCGGGCTTGGGGCCGGTTCGCCGGACGGTCAGAATCGGCCCGGCATCCATCCGTTCGACCAGCTTGAATACGGTGACCCCGGTCTGGTCGACGCGATCCAAGATGGCCCGATGCACCGGCGCCGCCCCGCGATAGGCCGGCAGCAGCGAGGCGTGGATGTTGATCCAGCCGGCCGGCAGGGACTCTAACAAGTCAGGCCCGAGCTTCTGCCCGAACGCAGCCACCACGCCGACGACGGCGCCGCTGGACCGGACCCGCTCGACGAACTCGTCCGAGTTGACCTGCTCCTTGGCCACTACCTCCAAGCCCAATTGCTGCGCCATGGCGCGCACCGGTGTGGGCATGGGGTGCTTGCCGCGACCGGCGGGTCGATCCGGTTGGGTCAACACGAAGGCGATTTCGTGGCCGGCGGCATGGATGCTCCGCAGGGCGGGGACGGCGAAATGTCCCGATCCGGCATAGATGATTCGCATAGTCACCCTTTATTCTTTGAACCGCTCCCAAAACCTCGAATTATAGGGTCCGCCCGAACTACGTCCGCGCGAACTGAAGTTCGCGGCTCGCTTGGGTTTCTGATTCACATGCGACCGAGTCAGGCCGACGCTTTGTAGGCTTGGCGAAGCTGTTTGAGGATGCGGCGATTCTGAATGGCGACCGCTTCGGACATGCTGTCGATGATCAGCCGGCCGTCCAGATGGTCGGCTTCGTGCTGCCACACCCTGGCTTCGATCTCTGCGCCGCGGACCTTGAACGGCTGGCCCTTGGCGTCCTGGGCTTGGAGCGTGATTCGCTCGGCCCGCCGCATGGGCACGAGCACTTCGGGCAGCGACAGGCAGCCCTCCTCAGCCTCGGACACGCCATCCGGGTCGCTCAATTCCGGGTTGACGACCACGCGCTGAGCCCCCTCTTCACCGCGCGGATTGCACACAAAAAGTCGAATGGCCAAGCCCACCTGCGGAGCGGCTAGCCCGATCCCCGGTGCCTCCTTCATCAACTCGAGCATCCGGTCGGCCACGGCAGCCAGGGCGTCGTCGAAGACCTCGACCGGAGCGCACTTGGCCCGCAGCCTAGGGTCGGGATACTCCACGATGAACAGCTTTTGAGGATCGATGAGATTGCCCATCTTCCAGCCAGCCCTCGCTACATCGGCCTCGCTTGACAGTCCTTGCGCCCCTCAAATAGTATCGGGGCTTTGTGCCTTGTAAAGTACGGCAGGATTGTCTTGGACCCGGTTGGCCGGGTTGCCGGGCGCTGCCGGGTTCTAAGGATTGTATGGCCCGCGATAAGAAACAGCCAGATTCCTCCGCCGATGTGGACCCCAACGCCCGCCTGACGACCTCCGAGAAAGAGCAGGCCAAGGCCCGTAAATGGTTTGCCCGGGCCGATGAGTTGGTGGACAACCGCAACTACGATTACGCCATCGAGTGCTACGTCGACGGCCTGGCCCTATGGCCCGAGGCCGTGGAGGAGGGCCATAAGAAGCTACGGGGCTGCGGCGCCGCCCGCCAGCACACCGGCGGGAAGAAGGCCAGTCTCAAAGACACCATGAAGCGTAGCATGAACCACAAGGACCCGGTGCAGGCCATGCTCAACGCTTCCTGGCTGCTGGCCCATGACCCCATGAATATCTCGTACATCGAGGGGGTGTTCAAGAACGCCAACCGGGCCCACTGTGATGATACCGTGATGTGGATTGGGCAGAGCCTGGCCAACGCGGCCGAGCAGGAAAAAAAGCCCAGTGCCAAACGCTTTGCTTTCCTCAAGGACATCTATGAAGAGCTGGCCGATCGGGCCCAGGCCCGGGGCGAAGTAGACTTGGCCGTCGAAGCGCTGCAGCGTGGAGTGGACGCCCTCAACATTCAGGAACACCTGGACCCCAAGAACACCGAAATCCCCACGGTCCGCCGAGACCTGTCCACCAAGCTGACCATTCTCAAGGGCAAGTACCAGACCAGCGAGTCGTTCACCGAGAGCATCCGCGACCGGGAGAGTCAGGACGACCTCCGCGACGGCGAGCGCATGGTGCAATCGTCCGATCGGCTGGGCGAGCTGATCGCCAAAGCCCAAAAGGACATGGAGGACAACCCCGGCGTGCCGGGTAAAGTCAGGACGCTGGTCGATCTGCTGTGCCGGGAAGACGATCCGGAGCGTGAACGCCAGGCCATCGGTATTCTGGTGGAGCAGTTCAAGGAGACGGGGGATTACCAGCACAAGTCCCAGGCCGACGACATCCGGGCGCGGCAGCTGGCCCGGGCCGTCCGCGACGCCAAGATGGGGGATGACCG
The DNA here is from genome assembly GCA_046754265.1 of Phycisphaerae bacterium. Lineage (GTDB taxonomy): Bacteria > Planctomycetota > Phycisphaerae > UBA1845 > UBA1845 > OFTM209. The sequence goes on along the minus strand of JBHHVM010000005.1, from coordinate 17,506 downwards.
GGCCGCCATCAAGGAGGCCCGCGTCGAGCAGCTCAAATTCGAGCTTCGGGTCTACAAGGAGCGCGTGGGCAAATACCCCACAGACCATCGCCTGCGCTTCGAGTACGCCAGCCGTCTGTTTCAGGCCCGCAAATTCGACGATGCCATCCCCCTGTTCCAGACCGCCCGGGCGGATCCCAAGCACCGGGCCCGGTGCGATGCCTACATCGGGCGGTGCTTTTTCGAGCGGGGCTACCACGACCAGGCTGTGGCCACGCTGTCCAAGGCCTTCGAGGGGATGGAGGTCCCGGACAACGAGACCGGCAAGGCCATACAATACTGGCTGGGGCGGTCGCAGGAGGCCGCCGGCGACCGGGCTGCCGCCCTGGGCACTTTTGGCCGACTCATGCAATTGGACTACAATTACCGCGACATCCGTGCTAGAATGGACTCGCTGAAGGACTAGGGGCCCCGATTGGCCCATCCGGGCCGGGCTGCTCCGGGCCAGAGATTTGGAGGATTGTGACCGTGCCAACATCGCTTTCCGCTCAGAAGCGGAACCATCAGAATGAGGTTCGTCGGGACCGCAACCGGGCCCGCAAAAGCCAGGTCAAGACGTTGATTCGCAAGTTTACCGACGCTATCCGGGCCGGCGACGTGGACCAGGCCCGGACCGAGCTACAGGCGACCGTCAAAAAGCTGGACCAAGTGGCCGCTGCGGGGACCGTGCATAAGAACGCAGCCGCCCGTACCAAAAGCCGCCTGGCCAAACGTCTCAACAAGCTGGCTGCCGGCAAGTAGACCCAGCGACCGCCGACCTTACCCGTAGCGGCCCGCCACTTGGCGGGCCGATTGCTTCTTCGATCGCCGTTTAGGCTTCGGCATTGTCCAAATGCCGCCATCCGCCAGACAACCCTACGCCTCCCGAGGCGGCCTGAAACTCGCGGCTGCGCTGGACTCGTTCGACATGAGTCCGGCGGGGTTGGTTTGCGCCGACCTGGGGTGCAGCACCGGGGGGTTTACCGACTGCTTGCTGCAACGCGGGGCCGCCAAAGTCTATGCCGTTGACACAGCCTACGGAGAATTGGCCTGGAAGCTGCGCAAGGATGCGCGTGTGGTGGTGCTCGAACGATCCAACGCCCTGCACGTGGAGTTGCCGGAGAAGATCGACCTGATCACGATCGACCTGGGATGGACCCGCCAACGACTTAGTCTGCCGGTCGCGTGGGCGCACGCCAAACCCGGCGGGGCCATCATCAGCCTTATCAAACCTCATTACGAAGCCGACAAAACCCTGCTGTGCCGGGGCGTGCTTCCCGATGTGCACGTCGAGGCCACCATTGAAGGCGTTGTTGCTGAGCTGGTCCAACTGGGGATCAGGATCGAGGCTCTGACCGACAGCCCCATCCGCGGGCAGGGAGGAAACCGGGAGGTCCTGGCGTTGATTCGCCGGTCAGACTTGGGGGATTGACGCCGTAGTGCCGCTATCGGCCGTGATGACTTCCGACGGGCCGATGGATCAACTCCGGCGTGAGCCAGGCGTTGAATTCGTCCGGGTCCGGCAGGTCCTTGATTTCCCGGGCTGGGACACCCACCACGGTGGTCAGCGGAGGCACATCCGAAATGACCACCGCACCGGCGCCAATGATGGCCTCGTAGCCGATCCGCAGATTCTGGGTCACGGTGGCGCCGATGCCGACGAAGGCACCGCTCTCGACGGTCACCCGCCCGGCCAATCGAGACCCCGGGCATATGTGCGTGGCGGTGCCGATCATGGATTCGTGGTCCACGATGCAGCCGGTGTTGAGAATCACCGAGTCGCCGATCTGGCAATGGGCACAAACCAGAGCCCCGGCGGAGATGACCACGTTTCGGCCCAGGGTGACGTTGTGGGCCAGGTTGGCGGAGGGGTGAATGGCATTGATGAGCGTCAGGCCCATGGCATCGATTTGGTCGGCGAAATCCCGCCGGACGCCGTTGTCGCCGATGGCCACCACAGCCCCTTCAATGTTCATGCTGTGGCGAAACTGCCTCAGCGCGTCCAGGCCGCCTAGAATACGACGCCCGTCCACGCGTTTGCCAGCCAACGCCGGATTGGAATCGACGAAGCCCAGGACGTCGTGGTTCCCGGCGTTGACCAGGATGTCCAGGACCACCCGTCCGTGACCGCCAGCTCCTACAATGACGCAGCGCATGGTTGCCGTCCTGCAACTGGTCCCGCGACCTCACCCAAGGCAGGGTGCCGTTCCGAGCTCACATTTTTATGCACCAGGCGCAGTCCTAGCAGGCAGGCCCGGCACACCCGTTAGTTCCTTTATCGGACACCCCCTGCCGCTCCTGAACCCAATCCGCTCGCCATTCGTAGGTGGGGGGGAGGGATCTGCGCGTTGGGCCCCGGTGCCACCGGCCAATCCTGTCGATTGGGGCTGCCAGGATGCCGATTGACGATCCACAGGGACGTGGCTATCTTCATGCCAACGGGGGCAGGCGCGTCAGGGCTTATAACCTATGTATTTCAATGGAGTTATCGATGAACGGGAGTAGAGGCCCGATTTCGGCTGCCCTGACACAACCGCCATTCGTGGCCGCCGCGGCCCTCCTGCTGGCGGCGGTGGTCGTTCGCGGCCCAATTGCCAGCCGGTTTAACCTGGTGCAACAAAAGGCGGCGGTACCCCTGCGACGGCCCCTGAGCGACTTGGACAAGGATGGACTGAGGGAATACAGCTTCGCCCGGGCGGTGCCCATGGACGAGGCCGTGGTCGCCGCCCTGGGGACCGAGGCCTATATCGACTGGCAGTTTGTGGACGCCTCCATCAAACGAAACCGCGACCCGCGGCGCTACGTCCGATGTTTCATCAGCTATTATACCGGTTCACCGAGCCTGGTGCCCCACATTCCGGACAACTGCCTGCTGGGCAGCGGTTACCAAATCTCGGCAGCGGAAAACCTTTCCTGGGCCATTCCAGTCGGAGGCTCGGAGCCGTTGGAAGTGCCCACCCGCGCCGTCACGTTCGTCAAGACCGGGGTGTTTGATAAAGCCGAGCCCACCGTCATCTACACGTTTCATTGCAACGGTAAGTTTACCAATACGCGCAACGGCGTGCGGGCCCGCATAGCCGACCCCTTCGCCAAGGGAGCCTATTTCTGCAAGGTGGAAATAAGTTTTGGGGGTGGCAACTCCATTCCGGCGACGCCGACACGCGAGCAATCCATCCAGGCCACCAAGAAGTTTTTGACCCGACTTCTCCCCGTCTTGTTGCGCGATCACCTGCCTGATTGGCAGGCTTTTCAGAACCGGAAGGCTGATGCTGCGTGAACGTACTGAATCCGGAAACCCGTAGATCGGTTCGCCCTGGAATTCGAGACATCCCTTCATTGGACGCGATTCATTATGGCTAAACGAATCAACAAGAACATGGTGGCCGCCCTGGCGTTTGTCGGATTCGGCATCATGACGACCGCGGGCGTGCTGATGATCTTGGCCCTGCGCAACACGGACCCGGAGAGCTTCGTTGAGATTGCCAAACAGCACGCCGAAGCCGAGGAGTGGCAAGAAGCCGGCCTTTACTACCACCGGGCGTACGACGTTTCCCAGGACGAGAAGTACCTCGTTGAAGTGGGCCAGATGGTTTACAACTCCGGCAACGAGGCCAAAGCCTACGAAGTCTGGCAGGCAGCGGCCACGCGAAACCCGCAACTGGTCTCGGCCCTGGTCAAACTGATGGATTATGACGCTGAGGTGGCGGAACGATTCCCCACCGGCAAGTCGTGGCGTCGGGTTCGCGAGTCTTCGGAAAACCTCCTCGAACTGCGGCCCGAAGACCCCAAGGCGCTGTACAACCACGCCCGGGCTCTGCTTTCCCTGCGCGGGGAGACGCCGGAAAACCTTGAAGTCGGCACGAAGGAGCTCCGCCGGGCCGTCGAACTGGCCCCCGAAAACGTGGACTACGGCCTGGCGCTGGCCATGCTCGAGGCCCAAGAAGGGGCCTCGGCCGACGCCGATGCGTTTTTTGAGCGCTTGCTCAAGGCCCATGCCGAGTCGGGGTCCGAAGCCTTAAAGGTCCGGACGCTCTACGGGCGTCTCTTGGCCAGCCGCGCCGCCGCCGCCCGGGCGCGTCGGCAGAACGACGAGGCCGAGTCATTTCAAAAACAGGCCCGCGCACTCCTTGAAGAAGGGGTGGCCCTGGCGGGTCAAGACCTTGGGGACCAAGTTAGCGCCAGGGTTCAACTGGGGCGGTACCTGGCAGCCACGGAGTTGCAGCCTCTGCTGGCGAAGGACACCCCACCGGAACAAATGGTACCGGTCGTGGACCCCATCAAGAGCATCTACTCCGAGGCTATTGCCATTGACCCCGATTCATTCGCCCCCTATCTGGCCTTGGGGGAGCTACACCGATCGCTGGGAAACCAGCTGGAGGCTATCGAGGTTTACGAGCAGCGTTTGGGAAAGGACATCGACCGCAAGGGTTTCAGAGGCTGGGAGCGAAAACGCGACCTGTTCCGCATCCTGATCAGCGCCGCCGACACTTGTGTCTGGGCCGCCAAGGACCTGCCGTTTGGGTCGGAGGACCGGGAGGCCCTGCTCGAAAAAGGGGATGGATTCGTTCGCGACGCCAAGGCCGAGATGCCCATGTCGCCCCAAGGCTACCAATCGGAGGGCAAGCTCCTCTTGGCCAGAGGAAAAGACCTTGACGCCCTGGCCGCGTTTGAAGAAGCCGACAAACGCTTTGCGACGCCGAATTCGGAAACGCGGATTTACCTGGCTTCATTGTACATGATGCAAAAGCAGGTCGGTGCCGCCGAGCAGGCCATGGAGGACGTGGTCAGGAACCCCCAGGCCAGTAATCAGGCCTGGCTCACTTACGCGCGCGTCTTGCTGGCAGGCGATCATCCTGACAAAGCCATCCAGGCCGCCCAGCAGGCCCTTGCTAAGAGGCCAAACGATCGGGAAACCTTGCTGGTACTGGCTGAGAGTTTCCGCCGCGTTGACCGTCCCGATCGGGTCGATGAGATCATGAGCCAATTGGATGCAGCCGACCCCGGCAATCGGTTGGTTCGAGCGCGGGCCCTGGTCAGTCGTGAAAGCTACGCCGAAGCTCTGGCAGAGGCGAAAGCGCTGCTCAAGAACGATCCGGGCAACACCGAAGCGGCGGTCCTGGCCGTCCGCCTTCATCGCAAGCTCGAGCAGTCTGCCGAAGCCCGAGCCGTGGCCGACACTGCACTGCAAGCGAATCCCAATGACTTGAAGTTGAAAAAGCTCGTATTGGCCTTGGCAGACGACCTCAGCCAGGAAGAACGCGAAGCCCGCTACCTGGCCATCATCGAATCCACCGACGACGACTACGTTCGGGCCATGGAGTTGGCCAAATACCACGAAAGCAAAGGTCAGTGGGACGAAGCCGAGAAAAACCTCAGCAAGGCCGAGCAGCTCCTAGCCGATCGGGCCACGCCCATGGCCATCAAGAGAACGCGGGCCAAGGGCGAGGCCGCCCTCCGTGAAGCCTCCGACCGCCGGTTTAGTATTGTGTGTGCCCGCGAGGATTGGGACGCCGCCGAACAACTGGCTCAAGATGCTGCGGCCCACAACGTTGATGGAGTCGATGGCCTTACTTACTTCGGCCGTGTTCAGTTGTTTCGTGGAGAAGCTGAACTGGCTGCGGACAGTTTTCGCCAGGCCCTGGATCGCCAACCTAACAACAGCCAGACCGTGACTTATCTCGGTCAGGCCTACCTGGACCTTAAGCGCCTGGATCAAGCGCAAACCGCATTCGAGCAAGCCGTCAAACTGAATCCGTCAAACGGGCTGGCCCACAAGGGTCTGGCCATGCTGGCCAAGCACAACCGCGACGCCGTCGCCTATCACGAACACCTCACCGAGTGCCTGCGTCTGCTGCCAGCCGATGAATGGACTGCCAAAGAAGTGTCTCGCCTGCAAAAACTGACCAATCCGGAGGAATCGATCGCCGAGTTCGAAAAGAAATGGAAGGACAACCCCGAGGACGTCGAAACGGCCATGAGCCTGGCGGACCTCTATGCCAGAGTCAAGCGATATGAGGATGCTTCCGCCCGGTTCGACGACGCCCGCAAGCTGGCCCCTGACAGTCTGGTTGTGGCACTGACCGCTTCGGAGTTTGAACGCCAGTACGGCAGCAAGACAAAGGCCGAGGCGATCATCAAGGAAAACATCGAGGCACAGTCCGAATCCCGCAGCAAGGCGGCCGCCACGCTCCTGCTGGCCCAGTTCTACACGGCCAATGAGCAATTCGAAAAGGCAGACGCCACTTTTCTCGCCGCGGCAGATGAACACCAGGGCATCCAGATCCTGTGGGCGATCGGTCAGTACTTCTTCAAGACCTCGCGTCCCGAGATGGCCGTTGACTGGCTTGAAAAAGCGAGTCAAAAGGCGCTCGAAGAAGGCAACGACGACCAACGGCAACAAATCGACAAGATGTGTGCCGAGGCCTATCTCAGCACGGGCAGCCTGGATAAGGCCCAAGCCCTCGTGGAAGACCTGTTGGCTCGAGACGCACAGCCGGGCAACCTCGCCTTGATGTTCAAGGCGGAGATCGAAGCTCAGCGGGGGCGGTTTGACCAGGCTGCCGCCACGCTAACGGAGTTCCTGGAAGGCCGTCCGGACCACGCCCTGGCATTGTACCGGCGGGCGCGCTATCACGGAGTCCAGGGCAAATGGTCCCAGGCCCTTGAAGATCTCGAACTGCTTCGGGCCCGGCGCCCCGATGCTCTAGGGCTGGCACCCCGCAAGCGGCTGGCGATTGCCTACGAGCGTGTGGGTCGCGTCGAATCGGCCACTAACGAACTGGAGACCCTGCTCAACGAACACACCGACGACTCGGACTTGGCCGTGATGCTTGTCGAATTGCTCCTGCGGCACGACCGATTCGACGAAGCCGAACGTACGTGCCGCGAGATGGCCAATCGACAGCCTCAAAATGCAACCTGGCCCTACCAGCGTGCCAAGGTCCTCCTGCGCCGAGCCGAGCAGATTGACGATGGGCAAACCAAGAAAAAACTGGCCCAGCAGGGTCTTGCGAACCTGCGCCAGGCATGCGACATGTCAGACTTTTCACCGTCCAAGGTCGTTCCATACTTGAACGCCTGCCGCACCTATGAGGCTTACGATGACGGCATCGCTCTGTATGAGAAATCTCTGGACATGAGCCAAAGAATCCCGGTGGTCACCAAAGCCTACGCCGGTTTGTTGGCCAAGGCCGGTGCCACCGACTTGGCCATCTCTGCGTACCGTCGGGCGGCCCATGTCGGTCGAAAACAAAGTGGGGCCATGTTCGTCCAGGCGGTTGCCGGCGATGCCATGCAGACCGTGGGCGCTGACCCCCTCATCTCACTCCTGCGCCAGCCGCCCCAGGATGATCGCCTCCTGCAAACAAACCAGTTGTTGCTCGCAGCAGCCCTGGCCTCTCAGGAGCAGTTTTCCGAAGCCAACACGATATTGAAGCAATCGCTTGACCAAGCCACTGAAGACGTCGACCGGGCCGTCGCCTGGCTTCTCCTGGGCACGTCCGCCGACCAGGCCGGCGACTTCGAGCGCGCCCGGCAGGCCTATGAAGAGCTGATCAAGATCGAACCGGCCAACTGGGTGGCCCACAACAACCTGGCCTACCTGCTGTGCGAACGCTTGCAGCGCTGCGCGGAGGCATTGCCCTACGCCCAACGGGCCATCTCAGTGACGAGCAGACCCGCCGTCGCCGACACCCTGGCCAGCGTCTATCTGGGGCTGGATCGCGCTCGCGATGCCGTGGGCATCATGGGCCGGGCCCTTAACGAGAGCCCGCGTTTCGCCCCGGGCTACTTGCGCCTTGGAGAAGCCTATCGCCGGCTCAACGAGTTCGACGCCGCCCAAGCCGTGCTGGAGCAGGCACAGAATCTGCCGGATACCGGCTTGGAGAACTTTACCCAAGACGTGGAAGAGATTCTCAGCAAAGTGCGCAACCGCGATAGCAGCCACTAGAACGAGCGTCCGCAAGAGGCGCCCCGGAATCCCAACAAACCGCCCGCCCATGGGGTGCAATCTGCGAAAAGATGTGCGCTTGGCAATCTGACGGCGGATACGACATGGCACACACGGTTCGCCCAGCAGCGCGCCAAGCCGGTCCGTTCGGGACCCACGGGTCATGACGGTCCATTACTTGCTGCTGGTTCTCCTGCTGGGCTGCTCCGGGCTGATCTCCGGGTCTGAAACCGCCTTGTTCGCCCTCACGCGGCGCGATCGCCGAGCTTTCGCCATGGGCGGCCGGTTGAAGCGACGGGCCGCCCAACTCATGCAGCACTCCCACCGCGTGTTGACCACCGTCTTGATCGTCAACACCGGCGTCAACGTGCTTTATTTTGCCATCAGCTACGTCGTGCTGCGCCGGCTGGGCATGGAGTACCCCGCCGTCGCAGCCGGGGCGAGCATCCTGGTCTTCTTTGCGATCATCATCGTCGGCGAGATCCTGCCCAAAGCGGTGGCCAAGGCGCACCCGACCGGGATCGCCCCGTTTGTGGCCCCGTTTATCGGCACGCTTCAAACCGTCACCGCGCCCGTCCAAGGGGTGCTGGGTTGGGCTTTGGTTGAACCCCTCACGCGATTGATTCGAGGCCCCAAGCCGGACAAAGACGAGGTTTCCGTCGACGAGTTGCGTGCCCTGGTTGAAATGACCGCCCATCAGGGCGTGATCGATTCGGCCGAGAACCGCATGCTGCAGGAGATCGTGGCGCTGCCTGAAATCAAGGTCGGGGCGGTCACCCAGCCGCGTGTGGACGTGGTGGCGTGTGCGCTGTCCGAAGGTCACCATTCTGCCCGGGCCAAACTGCAGGAAACCGGCCTGGGTAAGATGCTCGTGTTCGGAAAAGACCTGGACGACGTCCGCGGCCTGGTCACCGTCCGTGACTTGAATCTTTACCCCGATAAGCCCTTGGCTGGGCTGGTGCGCCCGGTCAAGTTTGTTCCCGAACAGATCAACCTCCTGCAACTTATCGCCCATTTTCGCACCACCCAAACGCAATTGGCGGTGGTGGTCGACGAATTCGGCGGCATGACGGGGCTGGTGACCTTACGCGACGTGCTGGAAAAAATCGTAGGCGACCTGGGCGGTGAGGACGCCAAGACCGAACCGGCCACGGAGGTCATCGACCCGAACACGTATCGGTTGGCCGGTGACCTGGCGGTCCGCGACTGGGCGGACCGTTTTGGGCTGGCTGACCCCGACATGGCCGCCGCCGGACACGGCTTTTGGACCCTGGCGGGGTTCGTCCTGGCCAAGCTGGGCCGACTGCCGCGCGTGGGCGATACGGTTCGCATTCGTAACCTGACCCTCACCGTCGAACGCCTCCAGGGCCGGCGCATCGACCGCATTCTGCTCGAACGCGGGCACCCCGATGGATTGGCTAGCGCCTCTGGCCCGAAGCAGGAGGCTGGATCGTGACTTGGTTGGCGGGCGGATTGGCGATCGTGGTCCTGGTGGCCCTAAGCGCCCTCTTTTCCGGCGCCGAAACGGGAATCTACTGCCTCAACCGCCTTCGCCTGCGGTTGGACCTGGAACGTGGCCACCCGCCCGCCCGACGCATCGCCGCGTTGCTACGCGACGAACAGCAGGCCTTGGCTGTCATCCTGGCTGGGACCAACCTGGCCAACTACCTGACCACCACAGCGGCCGCACTCTTTCTGGCCGACCAATTCGGAATCACCGGCGGGCGGCTCGAGTTCACGACCGCCCTGACCGTGACCCCCCTGCTTTTCGCATTTGGAGAGCTGGTTCCCAAGAACCTGTTTCGGCGCGACGCCATCCACTTTCTCTACGCGGTCAGCCTGCCGCTTGGCGTCGCCTCTAAGGCCCTGGCCCCGCTGGTTTGGGGCATTCTGCGGCTGTCCACGCTGCTCCTGAAGGTCATTGGCAGGCCGTCGGACCGCCCCTGGGCCCTGGATCCGCGGCAACGGGTGGTGGGCCTGCTCAAAGAGGCCCTGGCCCAGAGCGACGACGCCGAACAGCACAGCGAGTTTATCGATCGGGTGCTGAGGCTGTCGGATACGCCGATCCAAGCGGTCATGCTCCCAGCGGAGCAGGTGGTGACCATCTCGGCTGATGCTGACCGGGCCTCGTTCCTGGCAGTCGTCGGTCGCAGCGAGCACAGCCGCTTTCCGGTCCATCGCGGTCCTTCCAATCGTATCGTCGGCCTGGTTGATGCGCTGGCCCTCTTAAACGACACATCGTGGCATAGAATTGAGGACAAGCTCGGGCCCATCGAGACGGTCGATCCTGCAACGTCGGTGGCGGCTGCCATCCTGAAGGTGCGCCGAACCGGTCAACGCATGTTCATGGTCCCCGACGGCCGGGGGCGCATGCTGGGCATCGTGACCCTAAAAGACCTGATGGAAGAAGTGGTCGGAGAACTGCACGACTGGTGACGGCCAAGTGGGTCACCCACTTGGTCTAACCCTGACCCGATGAGTCGCTCCGGCCATTGCCATTTTGGTCGTAAATGGTGCCTATCTCGAGGATATCGATGGGCGGGGCAATACCGGCCGGGCACGGGGTGGCGTCGTGATCGTAACCCAAGCCTTGGCGCGACAGTTTCCCGTCGCTGCACACCGTGGTCCAGGGCGGGGTAAGCAAGGGCGACAGCGGAAAGAACATGGTGTTGACCAGATTGCGCCCCGGGCAATACAAGTAGCAGAAATAATCTTCCCAGGTGAATGCGAATTGACCATCATCGCTGCCCTTGTCCTCGAAGGGATCTTCCCACCACAAAGGCCAGTGGGCCACGGTGCCGCTTTGAGCCTCTAAGGTCATCGGCTCAAAATGCCGTGCCTGCAAGCTGGGCAGTGTCGGGGCCAACCGGGCCCCTTCCACCGAGGCTGTGGTCACTTCCGAGGTATAGGGCAGATCATCCTGAAACGGGTTGACCATTTGATGGCAGCCGGTCGACAGAGTCGCCGATAGCGCCAAGAAAACCAGGACCCGCCCTCTCCAATTGCGTTCTATCCTATGATTCACTTGAAACATCCGTTGCATAGTTCGGTGCTTCCCTGGTAATGGCCACGTCGTGCGGGTGAGATTCGGTCATCCCGGCTGCGGTCACCCGGCAGAATCGGGCCTTTGATTGAAGCTCGGCAATGTCGGCAGCGCCACAATAGCCCATTCCGGCCCGCAGTCCACCGGTCAACTGATAGACAAAATCGACCAACGGGCCGCGGTACGGCACCCGCCCCTCAATCCCTTCGGGCACCAGCTTACCCCCAGCCGTGCCCTTTTGGCTATAGCGGTCGGCCGACCCTTGGACCATGGCCCCCATCGAGCCCATCCCCCGATAGGCCTTGAACCGCCGTCCCTTCCAGGTGATCGATTCGCCGGGCGACTCCTCCAGGCCGGCGAACAGCGACCCCAGCATGACCGACTCGGCCCCGGCTGCGATGGCCTTGGTCAGGTCGCCCGAGGATCGCACACCCCCATCGGCAATGACCGGCACGTCGGCCTGGCGGGCTGCGACGACCGCATCGGAAACCGCCGTGAGCTGCGGCACGCCGACCCCCGAGACCACCCGCGTCGTGCAAATGCTCCCGGGACCGATGCCCACCTTGATTGCGTCAGCCCCGGCCTCGATCAAATCCCGGGCCCCCTCGGTGGTGGCCACGTTGCCGGCGATGATCTCGACGTCGAACTTTTGACGGACGGCGGCCACGGTTGATATCACGTTGTCGCTGTGACCGTGGGCACTGTCCACCACAATGACGTCCACGTCGTGGGCCAGCAGGGCCTCGACCCGCTCCATGTCCTGCACGCCGACGGCTGCCCCCACCCGCAGGCGACCCCGGGCATCTTTGCAACTGTGCGGATAGTCCCGCGAGCGCTCGATGTCCCGCATGGTCATCAGCCCGACCAGCTTGCCCGCCCCATCGACCAGCAGCAGTTTTTCGACCTTGGCTGCGGTCAAGATTCGCTCGGCCTGGTCCAGCGTCGTGCCCGGCGGTGCGGTGACCAGGTTCTGCCGGGTCATGACCTCTTCAACTTTCAGCGGGCCTGGCTCCAAGAATTTGAGATCCCGCCGGGTGATGATCCCGACGACTTTGCCTTCATCGCCCAGGATGGGAATGCCTGAAATGTTGTGTAGCTGCATGACTTGTTTGGCCTGGTCCACCGATTCGCTGGGCACCAGCGTCACCGGGTCCAGAATCACGCCGCTCTCGCTGCGCTTGACCTTGCGGACCTCGCGACATTGCTCGTCGAGAGTCAGATTCTTGTGAATGACCCCCAATCCGCCCGCCTCGGCCAGGGCGATGGCCAGCCGCGACTCGGTCACGGTGTCCATCGGGGCTGAGACCAAGGGAATCTTCAAGGTGATGTTGCGCGTGAGGCGCGTGCGCAGATTCACCTGGTCGGGGACGACGGCTGAGCGCTGCGGCACCAGGAGCACGTCATCGAAGGTGACCGCTTCGCGAATCGATAGACCGGAGCTTGATTCAGATATTTGTCGCATCGTCGTGCGTTCCCACGTACCTTCGTACTACAAACGGTCGATTTCTTTGCACTCCGCGCAGATTCTTCCAGGCTGGCATCCACGACGGGTGGCACGGTCTGGCGCAGCCAGGCCGTGGCTAGAGCGACATCCACGGCCAAGCTACGCTTGACCGTGCCACCCACCGCGCCTTCGTGCCCAGGACGCTACCGATTAGGGCGCGTCCTGCCATCGGTTGCGGCCAAGGGCTGGGCCATTCCTACTTGCCTCCGTGCCTCGATGCCCCGGACGCTTCCGCGCAGGATGCATCCTGCCCTCCGTGCCTCGTCTGCATGGCCGCCCGCAACAAGCCCACAAAAAACGGGGACGGCGCCAATGGCCGGGAGGTCAACTCGGGGTGGGCTTGGGTGGCCACAAAATAGGGGTGCTTGTCGGTTGGCAGTTCCAGCACCTGCATGATGGGGTGATTCTTGGCCCGGCCCGAGAATGCCAACCCCGCCTTCTCCAATCGCTCGATGAAGTGCGGGTCCACTTCGTAGCGATGTCGGAATCGCAGGCGGACCGTTGAGGCCCCTTCGTGCAGCGATTCGAAGAGCGATCCCGGCGTGACGACGACATCCTGGCCCCCTAGACGCATGTTGCCGCCCAAGCCCTCGATGCGTTTCTGCTCGGGCAGAATGTCGATCACCGGGTAGGGGCAGTCCGGGGCCACCTCCGTCGTGTTGGCGTGGTCCATTCCACACACGTGGCGGGCAAACTCGATGACCGCGATCTGGAATCCGTAACACAGCCCCAGGTACGGCAGACCCTGCTCGCGGGCATAACGCACACAGGAAATCTTGCCCTCGACACCGCGGGTGCCAAACCCCCCCGGCACGATGACCCCATGCACTCGCTTGAGCCGGTCCACCACCAAATCGTCGGTCAGCTCGGTGGCGTCGATCCATTCGGTCTGCACCTTGGCCCCCAGGTGCGTGCCGGCGTGCTCCAACGACTGGATGATGCTGGCATAACTATCGCGCACGGTGGTGTACTTGCCGGTGATGCCGATGGTCACCGCTTGGCCGGCCTGTTGGAATCGCTGCGTGTAGCCGTTCCACTCCTCCCGCGACCGCTCCTCCCTCTCGGCGTCGCCCTGGTCGGAAATTCGCAGGATTTCCGTGACGGCCAAGTCGATGCCCGCTTCCCGCAACATCTCCGGGATCACATAGACGCTTTGACAATCGTGCATGGAGAAAACCCGCGACATGGGCACGTTCGTAAACAGGGCCAACTTCTCGCGGACCTGGCGCTGCACCGGTCGCTGAGCCCGGCAGGCAATGATGTGCGGATGAATCCCCATGGCATTGAGCCGCTGGATGTTCAGTTGGGCGGGTTTGGATTTCTGCTCGCCCAAGGTCGGCGGCTCTATCACGTAGGTCAGCACGACAAAACAACAACTGCTTGGCCCCTCCTCGTAAGACAGCTCGCGCAACGCCTCGATCAGATAGGCGTTCTCGTAGTCCCCCACCGTGCCGCCGATCTCCACGAAGACCACGTCGGCGCCCGAGGCTACCGCCAATTCCCGCAGCCGGCCCTTCACCTCTCCGGTCACGTGCGGAATCATCTGCACGTCCCGGCCCAGGTAGCCCCCGCGGCGTTCCTTCTCCAAGACCTGCGAGAAGATCTGCCCGCTGGTGCAAAAGTTGAGCCGGGTCAGGTCCTGGTTGAGCATGCGCTCATACGTCCCCAGGTCCATGTCGCATTCCATGCCGTCATCCAGAACGAACACCTCGCCGTGGCGATAGGGATTCAACGTTCCGCTGTCGCGATTGAGGTACCCCTCCAGCTTGATGGGGGCGACCTTCAGGCCCTTGTCCTGCAAAACCTTGGCCAGCGAACTGGCGAAGATCCCTTTGCCCAGTCCGCTCATCACCGTGCCGAAGACAGCCACGAACTTGGTCCGCCCCGGCTTATACCCCGCGGGCATCGGCGTATAGAACTCGGTGTCCGCCGAGACTTCGCTAATCGAGGTTAACACTTCCGGCGCAGTCATGGTTTATGGTTTTCCGGGTCTCGATTCAGCGTATCACGTGTACATCCGTGCATGAACAACACCGCTTCCTCCGCAGCCTCTAGCGCAACTCCATTGATCTGCATCGCCCCACAAAGGTTGCATAATCCTCGGGCGTGTCGATGCCCACACAGGCACTATCCACCACGGCCACGGCAATCTCAAACCCGTGCTCCAAGACCCGAAGCTGCTCGAGCGACTCACTTTGTTCCAAAGGCGTCGCCGCCAGCGCCGCCAACTTCAACAAGAACTCGCGGCGATAGGCGTAGACTCCCACGTGCAACAGCGGCTCGGCTGGTGCTTTGCCCGAACGATCCTGCACGAACGGAATCGGGCTTCTGGAAAAATAGAGCGCCCGTCCCCGGCGATCCACGACGACCTTGACCGCGGCTGGATCGTCCGGGTGGGCACCTGCCACGCTGGGAAACGGACAAGCCAACGTCCCCATCGGACATTGTCCGTCCTGCTCCATGACTGTAACCAGCCGATCCAAATGGCCCGGATCGATCTCCGGCTCGTCGCCCTGAACGTTGACGACCAGCTCGCAATCCAACCCCTCAGCAACCTCGGCCACCCGGTCGGTGCCCGAGGCGTGGTCCGCTCTGGTCATGACCACCTGGCCGCCGAAACGGGTCACGGCGTCGGCAATTCGCCGATCGTCCGTGGCCACGATGACGCGATCCAGACGGCCAGCCCGCGCCACCTGCTCATAAACGTGTTGAATCAGGAATTTGCCGGTTTGATCGGCGAGGGGTTTTCCGGGGAAGCGAGAGGCACCGTAGCGTGCGGGGATGACGGCCATCGCCTTCACCGCAGCACCTCCGGAGGCCAAAGTCTAACCCACTTGCCCGGCATAGGCCGATGGTAACGGCCCCGCGTGATCCTGTCAAAACCAACCTACTGTCCCCAATCTGCGCAATCTGACGCACGGCTGGATCGCGCTGCCCGTATGAACCATCTACGGATTGCTTGCCCGCCCATTTCCCGGGCCGTACACTGCTCCGAGGGCCGGGCTTCGTGGGCCAATCACATATTGCACCTGCCAAACACCGTCAAAAGGAGTGTCACCGTGCATCTGCATCCAACCCGCCGACTTGGCCGTTATCTTCCGCTGTTGGGACTTATCTTGATCGCGTCGGCTGCCTGCCAACAGCAGAACGTGACACCGGCCGCCGAAACCATCGTGGTCTGGGCCGATCCGCAGGATGAAACCAGCACCGGCCAGAGCATTCTCGACGCCAACGACGATCCGGAACGATTCGTGCTCATCGAGGCGAACTCCCGGGTCGTTTTCTCCAACGGCGACGTCTGCAATGATTGCACCACCGACCTGGATACCGCGACCATCGACTTGGGCGGCGATCAGTTCATCGACATTCGCTTTGGCCGCGGACCGGATGGGGCCGGCACGCGGCGCCCGTTCCTGGTTGACGCCGCCAGCGGGAACTTCATTCAACTCGTCGGATCGGACCCCGTCACGTTCCAGGTTACCGCCGAACCGTTTGAAGCCGACAACGACGACAGCGATGACCGGGCGGTTTTTGCGGGCACCCAGGCCGTCTCAGGCGGTTCTTCGGCCAGCCAAGCCGCGTCCCCCCTGTGCGGGATCTTGGGCGGCGGTTCCATCGGATTGTTTTTGTTGACGCTGCTGGCTTTGACCTACACGCGAAGTGTACGGCCACGACTGTCGGGCGATTAGCGCCTCCCCACAACCTCGCAGGATGCGGTCCGCGCGAACTTAAGTTCGCGGCTCGTTTGGAATTGGGATGGGCGGTTAGTTCGGTGTCCGGGACTCGTATGCCGGCGCCCGGCGGGCGATTTCCCGAAACAATTCCGTGGTGGCCTCCGAACAGGTCACATCGCGCCGTTCCATCATCTTTCGGGCCGTGGAAAGCAACCGCTCGGGATCACCCTGTGAATGGCCGGCTTCGGTCATCCAACTGAACGAGGGAACAAACTTCGGCAGCACCCGCCCCACCGCAGCCATGGCTCCGAACCCGATCGACGCCCCGGTGGGGATGTTCTGTTGAATCCCGGTCTTGACGTGGTCGGCAATGACCGCCCCGTAGAATATCGCGCCCGTATCGATCTCGCCGTCAGGCAGCGCCGCCCGCACCGGGCCATAGGTGTTCTTCAGATCGCTGTTAACCGTGCCGGCGCCCAGGTTGACCCAACTGCCAACGTAAGCGTGCCCCAGGAACCCGTGGTGTTGCTTGTTCGAGTAGCCCGCAAAGATGCAGGCGTCGATCTCTCCGCCCACTTTGCACATAGGCCCCAGGGTGGTCCCGCCGCGGATATGGCTGTGTGGATGCACCACCGAACCGGGCCCGATGTAGGCTGGGCCCTCCACGTAAGCATGAGGGCGAATCCGGGCCCCCTGACTCACGTAGATCGGTCCGCCCGTGGCATCCATCACCGCGGTCGGCTCTACCTCGGCATCTGGGCCGATGAAAATGTGGTCCGGCTCCAACATCAGGGCTGAGCTGCTCACTTTGCCTTCCCGACCGCGATCGTCCGGCTGCCAATCCGCTTTCAGGGCTTGGGCATTGCTGGAGATCAGATCCCAGGGGCGATCGATGAGCTTGGCTGCTACCTCACCGTGCGCAACCGACTCCAAGAGGGTCCGGGCCCGCTCAACATCCAGCAAATCCTGCGGACCAATCCGCGATGCCAAGGCTGCATCGCAGGAAATGTATGCGATTTGACCGCCGGAGGTGCCCACGAATGGCCCCGGCGCAAACTCCACCGGCCCTTGGGCGAGCCAACGCCCGTTGACCAGCACCGCGCCGGCCTCGACCGGCTGGTTCACCGGGACCAGGAAGCGCTCGGCGGAGACGGCCGCCTGCCAATCCCGGGTCCACAGCCCGCTGACCGCACAGTTCAACTGCATGGCGGCCCGGTCCATCAGCGTCTTGCGGCCACATCGCAAACCAAAGACCGTCCGCCAGTAGGTCAGCGGCAGCAACCCGCGGTAGCCCGCATCCTCGAATAGAACCATGTTGG
>JBHHVM010000004.1:0-22503 GCA_046754265.1 Phycisphaerae bacterium | reverse complement strand
CTGTCCTTACCATCCTGGTGCGGCCTGAGCGACCCGCAGATCGATCGCATCTGTCAGATCCTGACCGCCTGCGGAGCCACCAGTGGAGCCCCGGCATGAGACGCCGACCCGAATCCGACGCCGGCTATCGCATCGTCCTTCTCGGCGGTGGCGCCCATGCCGTCGTCGTGGCTGAGACCCTTCGCGCCGCCGGACAGGCCAAGCTGGTCGGCTACGTCGATTGCCAAGGCCACGATCCGATTCACATGAAATGCATGAAAGTGCCCTGCCTTGGCACCGACGATCAGCTCGAGCACCTAGTCGCCTCCGGCGGCGTCAACGGGGCCGTCATTGCCTTGGCCGGGCTCGAACACGGCGAAAAGCGCCGCTGGATTGCCGACCGCCTCGAAGGCGTCGTCCCCAGGTGGTGTACCACGATTCACCCCACCGCCGCCGTCGCCGAATCCGCCGTCGTCGGGGACGGGACCGTCGTCTTTGCCCACGCCGCGATCAACCCATTGGCCCGAATCGGTCGTCACGCGGTCATCAACACGTCCGCCATCGTCGAACATCATTGCCAGGTTGAAGAGTTTGCCGTCATCTCACCCCGGGCCACGCTGTGCGGCCAAGTTCGAGTGGGGGGCGGCGCCTTCGTCGGGGCCGGGGCCGTGATTGTCGGTGAGGTGACCGTGGGCCCCAACGCCGTCATCGGTGCCGGGGCCGTGGTTCTCGAAGACGTGCCGCCCGGCGCCGTCGTTGCGGGCAACCCCGCCCGCCTGATCAAAACCAACCAACCCGAACGTGCCGACCTGGTCCTGGCCCCGTGAAAATATCTTTCTGCTCCATCGTGTTCAACGAAGCGCCCACCCTCCGGGCCCATTTGGAACACCTTTACCCTCATGCCCATCAGCTCATCGTTTGCGAGGGGTCCATCCAGTTGCTCCGCCGGGTGGCCGGCGCCCCCCTGCGCTCCGACGACGGCACGCTGGACCTGCTCCACGAATTCTACGATCCCGACCGCAAACTGCACGTCATCCAGCGCGATTGGCGCGACAAGAACCAGATGGCCGTCGCCTATGCCGAGCTTGCTTCCGGTGACTTAATCTGGCATGTCGATGCGGACGAGTTCTATGACACACATAGCCTCGAAGCCATACCCGTCGAATTCGACGACCCGGACCTGTTCACGTTGAATGTGCCCATGTACGTCTTCTGGAAGTCGCCCGACTTCGTCCTGGCCAACGAGCATGGGCAGGATCGGTGGTTTCGCTACGCCCGCGTGTTGCGCCGCACACCGGGCATGAGCGTCCAGCATCTTCCCATCCGCCGACTTGTGAATGGGCGGGTGGACACCCTCGGGATGCGCGACGCCTCTGATCCTCGGATCACTGCCTATCATTACGCCTGGAACCACGATGATCGCGTCCGGCTCAAGATGCAGCTCTACGCCCGGCGCGACGGCAGGACCACGCGCCCCGACTGGCTTGCCCAGGTCTGGGACCGTTGGACGCCCGACTGCCCCAACGCCGATTGGCCCGATGGCGTCCACCCCTCCACGCTCTGGCGACTTTGGCCGAGGCGATTCACCGGCCGGCATCCCCATTGTGTCCAGGGCTTGCTCGATCGCTTCGACCTGCTGACCCCTGCCGGAAGGGCCGTCTGATGCACATCGGCATTTACCTGGGCCGGTGGTCGCTGCACCAACTTGGGGGCATGGGCGTCTATTTACGAAACCTCCTGGCCGGCGTGCGCGAGTTGGATTCGCCCGATCATCGGCTTAGCCTGCTGGTCGACGATGTCAACCTCGACGCAGCCAACCAAGTCGCCCCGGCGCTGCCGGTCATCACCCTGCACCGACCCGACTTCGACGACATCCCGCCGGGTGAGCGTCGCCGGATCATTCAGGTTCGTCGTCTAAGCTACAAGAACATCGACGACGCCGATGCTAAACGTCACGTCCCCTGGTCCACCGCAGCCGAATCCTACCTGTGGGGCTTGGACGACGCCGTGACGCGTTCCGGCATCGACTTGCTCTACTTCACCATACCTCCCTATCTCAAGTGCCCCCGGGTCCCGTATCTGCTGACCCTTCACGATCTCAAACACCTGCACCGCCCGCAGGATCATGACGCCGCCGACCTGGCCAGGCGGCGCCGCTGGACCCGCGTGGCCCACAGCGCGTCGCTCGTTTATGCCAGCTTCGATCACATTCGCCGCGACCTTCTCCACCGGCTGGGGTTGCCCTCCGCCAAGACGGCCGTGCTGCCGTTGGCCTGCCCCGACGAATTTCGACTCCCACCAAGTCCTGCCCATCCGCCGTCCGACCTGGACCTGCCCGAGAAGTTCGCCCTCATGCCCGCCCAGTTTTGGCCGCATAAGAATCACCAGCGCGTCGTCCAGGCGATAGCCTACTTACGACATCAACGTAACCTGAACATACCGGTCATCTGCACCGGCCAAAACACCGGCCAATGCGCTTCCTGCGCCCATCGCGTCGCCTACCTGGCCAAACAACTCGGCGTGGCTGACCTGGTTCGGCAAATCGGGTTCGTTTCTAATGACACTCTCACGGCACTGTACGCCGGAGCCCGTTTCATCCTGGTGGCCACGCTGTACGACCCGGGCAGCTTCCCAGCCATGGAGGCTCTGGCCATGGGCAAGCCCTTGGCTGCCTCGCGCGTCACCACCATCCCCGAAACGGTCGGCGATGCAGCCGCGCTATTCGACCCCCACCGCGTCGAGGACATCGCCAACGTCCTGGCTCGCCTGTGGACCGACGATGAGTTGTGCCAACGCCTGGCCCGCCGCGGGCCCGACCAAGTCGCCAACCGCACCTGGACCGACGTGGCCCGCGATTGGCTGCAACTGTGCGAACGCGCCGCCCACCACCGCACACCCCAGGAGGTCTTCTCGTGATCGATGCACCGGTCCAGGTGGCCCCGGGGCCTACCCGATCGGCCCTGCTGGGTTTCTTGTCCCGTGTCCAGCCCGGTCAACGTTACGCCATCTACCCAGCCGGTCGCTACACCCTGGCCTGCCTCGAAGACCTGCCGCCGCAATGCCTGCATGACCAGGGGCGACGGTTCATCGGGCTGATCGACGACAATCCGACGGCATCGCCTGGCTGCGACCACGCCGTCGCCCCGCTCGATGAAGCGGCACGGCACTGGAAGCTCGACGCCATCATCGTCACCCGCGACACGCACCGCGGTGACTTGATCCGCCGCATCGGCGCCCTGCAAAACAACGGCCCGCTTGGCCGGGTGAACGTCATCACCCAACCGGACCCCACCCTGGCTGCGATGACCGCCCACCTGGGCAGCTACCACCCGGGCTGCGACCATGAACCCCAGTTCGTAGACGCCTGCCGGTCGGCTGAAGCCGCCAACGACCACCCCGCCGGTTCGACGCTCTTGTGTACCTTGGATGCCGAAGTGTTCGCCGGGGCTGACGCCCAACTCCAAGCCCGCTACGCTCCGGTCGTACGGGAATTATGCGAACTGTTGGCTGACCGCGGTTTTTCCGCCAGCCTTTGCGTGCAACTGACCGACTCGCCCGGCACGTTTCTAAGAACGCCCGACGCGGTCGTCGAAGCCGTGCTCGATACGTTCGGCGCCCAGACCATCGAACTGCATGGCCTGGACCACTCCATGCCGGTCGAGGGCTACTCCGCCGAGTGGTTCGAACACGGCCTGGACCTGCTGCAAACTCGATACGGGGCAACAGCCAACTACTGGGCACCGCCCGGCTGGACGCTGTGCTGGCGGACCTTGGCCACCCTGCAAGGCATACCAAAAATCCGAGCCATACGCGGTTTGTGCAGCGGGCCCAACCGCATCAGGCGCTCGGACTACCAGACATTTCGCTTTCCCTACGCGGTCAACGGGCAATGGCAGATTCCCTACAGTTACGTGGACTGGATGTTCATGGAGGTTGATCTTCGCCGGTGCGACCCCACCCAGATCACCCCGGCCCACCAGCACGCAGCCCGATCGGCTGCCCAGCGCCCTTGTTTGATGGAAACCGTAGCCCATCCGTTCCGTTTGGTGGGGGCCGAACCGTCCGAACGCCGCAAGATCCTGGAAGCGACCCTGGACGCCTATGCATCGTGCGGCGTGCGGATCGCCTCGGTGGCTCAAGGCTTGAGCATGCTGGACGAGGCAAGTCCTACAACCCGCCGGCGGTTCAATTCGGGAGGTCGTCTCGCTGACACAACGCAGCTCGGGCGTCCATAGGCTTCTCGGGTCTGCGGTCTCGGCGCACCGTGTCGCAAGAATCTTCAGGAATGGAGAACGGACCGGACACCAAGAGGGCAGGAAACCACTTGGGTCCTGCCCCGAGCATCAATCACGCACACCGACCGGCGATGTCCATCTCAAACTGCTCGTAAAGCCGGCACGTCGCCGGCCCCACCAGGCCGTCGCCAATAGGCTGATCGTTGACCCGGGTCACGCCGATCACATCCACGGTCGTGCTGCAAATCATGACCTCAGCCGCGGACATTAACGTCTCCACGGTCAGACGACGCTCTGCAAAGGGTACATTCAGTTCCCGGGCACATTCCAGCAGATGGCTGCGCGTAACGCCGTGGAGAATCGATCCGGTCTTGGGCGGCGTCACCAGGACGCCGTCGCACACCGCAAAAACGTTCGAGGCGGTCCCTTCGCGCACCTCGTCCCCGTCCGCCACAAACAGTGCGTCGTCGTAACCGCGCCTGACGGCGTCGTTCTTGACCATCGAATTGGGCAGCAACGCCACCGACTTGATGTGGCAGTGCGCCCAGCGAATCTCCGGCACGGTCATCAGCGACAAACCTCGTGCCCGCAGGGCTGGGTCCACCTCCGGTTTGGCCTTGAACGTGGCCACCACAGTCGGCTCCATGCCGTCGTCGTAGGCAAGCCTGCGCGGCGCCGCCCCGCGCGTGATCTGCAAATAGACCATGGCCGGGTCGAATCCACAACGAGCCACACCCTCTTGAATGACTTCTTGGATACGATGCTTCTGCAAATCAAAGGGCAGGCCAATGCCGTCGAGGCTGTTCTTCAACCGCACCAGGTGCTCGGCCAGCCGAAAGCACCGCCCGCCGAAGGCCACCACCACCTCGTAGACACCGTCGGCGAAAAGGAAACCCCGATCCTCCACAGACACCTTGGCCTGGTCCAATTCGCAGAAGGTTCCGTTTATATAGGCCAACTCGGGCATGGGTGAATAATCCCAAGAAACGTGACGGCCCAACTCCGCCGCCATCGACACATTCCAGTGTAGCAACCGCAAAGGCATGAGGCGAGGCCGAGCGTGCCTCGCCGGGAGGGTCAATCGTCACCGCCCCATACCGCCCGTGATAGGGCCCGGCATGCGTGGGCAGACGCCCAATGTCCCCTACGCTTGAATGTCCAGATGGGGCTGATCGTCCGAATTGCCTGGGCGATCCTGATCGCTTCCGTCCGACTGTTCGTCCTCGTCGGCCTCTACGTCATCGCTGAAGACGCGCCCTTGGCTGCCGGCACCCTCCGCGTCGGTGTAGACGGCCGCATCGCTGTCGCCGGTCTCCACCGTGGTATCCGCTTCGTCGATGGCTTTGGCACTTTTGTCGGCATTGCTCGCCGCGGTGGCCCGTTCGGCATCGCGGCCCTTCGAGGCGTTGCGGGCCTGGTAGCCGGCCTGCAGCGCCGACCCGGCGATGTCCGAGGGTATTCCAGATGGGATGCCGGCCATGGCTCCAACTCCCTGGCCTATGGTCCGCCGACTGCGTTCACCGCAGCCGGGCCCGTCGCACTTCCACGCCCATACTACGATATCGACACCACCAATGCCCAGCCATGAGCCGGGTTTTTACCTCTACCGGCCGGATTCTTAGCGGGCCAACTCCTTGCGGCGGTGCTGCAACTGGGCCTTTAACCGGCTGATGATCGACGAGTGCATCTGCGAGACCCGCGACTCGGACAAGTCCAAGGTCAGGCCGATCTCCTTCATGGTCATCTCTTCATAGTAATAAAGGACCAGGATAAGCCGTTCCGCCCGGCTCAGACCGCGCGTAATCAGTTCCTTGAGGTCTTTTCGCTGCATCTCGCCGACCGGGTCGCACCCGCGCTTGTCCCGCAGGACATCGATCTCACGAACGTCCCGGTTGGAATTGGATTCATAATACTTGCGCGACAGCGAGACCAGCGACACCGCATTGCAATCGCGCAGCAGCTTGTTGAACTCCTCGGGGGGCAGCTTGAGCCGCTGCGACAACTCCTCCTCCGTCGGAGCCCGGCCCAGCTCCGCTTCCAGCAGCCGGGTGGCGTCGCCAACCTTGTGGGCCCGGGTCCGCACCAGCCGCGGCACCCAATCCATGGCCCGCAACTCGTCCAGGATCGCCCCTCGAATCCGAGGGGCGCAATAAGTCTCAAACTTGACCCCCCGCTCCAAATCAAACGCCTCGATGGCGTCCATCAGCCCGAAGATGCCGGCCGACATCAGGTCGTCGTTCTCCACCTCATCGGGCAGCTTGGCGGCAATCCGCTCGGCGTTGTATTTGACCAACGGCAGGTACGTCTCCATCAGGTGGTTACGCAACTCGCAGGTCCGGCTGCGTTTGTACTCCGTCCATACCCGCCTGATATCGTCGGACGTTTGACTGGATACCATCGCAACTCCTCCTTGAGTAGCTCGCCCGCCTGGCTTCCTGCGGGACGATCCCGCGAGGCCGCCGACCCGTCGTTCGCACCACTCCGTCACGAATCACGGCCCGGACCGCGCCGGGACGGGCCGCCTTCGTCACGAAGCCTCGGGCAGGGCTGGCGATCCTTCGTCGGCCCCCATTCCGATCGGCTCAGCCAAGTCTGCCAGTTCGGCCAACTCAGCCACGGGCATCTCAGACCCCGAATCCACTTCGGGGCCGGCACTGGCCTCACCGACGGCGGGAAGCTCCGTCTGCTCTCGACGTCGATGATGCTCGTTCACAACGCTTTGGGCGCACGCACCGACCAACAGGCCGATCGCGCAAAACAACACCAAGGCCCAGACCGCACGCGAGATGGTCACCATCGGTGGATTGTTGACCCAAAGGCCCGCTATCACCGTGATCGCAAAAGCAAATAACCCCAGACAGGCGCCGGTATAGCGACTGACCATGGCACGCGCATCCCTGCCGCACTGTCCATGTTACGAATCAGACAACCGGAAGCGCAGGGCCAGACTAGGCCCTCAGTGAGGAGGTGCGATTCCCTGCACTGTTCGCATCCTTCCGGATGCCCGGACACCGACCTCCTTGCCGGCGCCGTCGGCCGGGCGTTCTTAGCCCGACCCCCAAGACTTCAAACCACCAAACCCGCCAAGCGCCGAAAAAAGCCGCCCTTGACGCTGGAGGATTTAACGTTTTCCAGCAATCGACCCGCTATGGCCGACACACAGGCACTGGCGGGACTTCGAGGATAGCGGAGCACAAACGGGCATCGCTGTCGAACCGCCAACTCCACGTGCGTATCTTGCAACAAGAATCCGGCGTCTGCAACGGAATAATCTAGAAATCTTTCGGCCACCGACGCCAGCCGTTTGTAGACCTTGCCCGCCTCGCGCCGACTCTCAGCCTGGTTGACCACCAGTCGCACCGCTCCATCGGGCTTATTCCGCCTTACCAGTGTCTTCAGGGCGGCATAGGCGTCGGTCAGGGCCGGCGGTTCGGGGGTGGTCAACAGCAGGCAGACGTCCGCCTCCCGGGCAAACGACAGCACGCTCGATGAAATACCCGCCCCGCAGTCCAGGATCATCACGTCCGCCGATCGGCCCAGGTATCGCAACTGGCCGATCAGGAATTGCTGCTGTGACTCGGATAAATTGGCCAGCCTTTCCAACCCCGACGCCCCGGGAATAAAAAAGACACCGCCTGTCACTATCGTGCCGACCTGCTCGATGCTTCGCGACCCACTGACCACGTGCGACAGGTTGTACTTACACGCCGAGTTGAGCAACAGGTCGGCATTGGCCAAACCCATGTCGGCGTCCAATAGAGTCACACGTTGTCCGCGCGAAGCCAAACAGATGGCCAGGTTCACCGCCAGATTGGTCTTGCCCACTCCCCCCTTGCCGCTGGCCACCGCCACGGTCAGGGCGTCGGGGTCCAACTGCGGGCTTTGCTGGACCAGTTGCCGAAGGCGAGAAGCCTGGTCCAACGCTTTACTATGAAAGTGCAACGGCGCCATCGCTCTATCCGTCATTGGCCAGACGCGGTTCGCGCCCCACCCGGTTGCCCGGCGTTCAAGGGGGTCGGCCCGCTCAGCCCCGCACCCAGCACCAGTTCCGCCACGCGAGACGACTTGCCCACCTCAATATCGTCCGGCACATCCTGGCCCGTGGTCAGGTAGCTCAGTCGGGCCCCGACCTTGAGCAGCGTCTCGGCAATCACCCCGAATCCAATGGCTTCATCCAGCTTGGTGAACATGACCCGATCGATACCCAGAGGCCCAAAACCCTTCCAAACCCGCTCCAGGGCCTGTGGGCTGGCCGTGCTGGACAGCACCAGATGCACCTCATCGGCGTGGGCCTGCTCCAAGTAGGCTTGCAGCTCCTTCAAATGGTCCGGGTCGTTGGGGCTTCGGCCGGCCGTGTCAATCAAGACCACGTCGCAATCGCCCAGCCGGCGCAGGGCCGACGACATCTGCGCCGGCGACATAACCACCTCCAAGGGCACGTTGATGATCTGGGCGTAGGTGCGCAGTTGTTCGACAGCCGCTATGCGGTAGGTGTCCACGGTAATCAAGCCGACTCGTTTGTGCTCGCGCAGGCGGAAATTGGCGGCCAACTTGGCAATCGAAGTCGTCTTGCCCACGCCGGTCGGCCCGATCAAGGCAATCACCGTGGGCCCGGTCCGATCCGCCAGTTGAATGGGCCCCGCCACCGGAACCATCGAGGTCAAGAACTCGGCCAATTGCCGGCGCACCGCGGCTTTGTCTGACAGCCCCTTGTCACCAAGGCGTTGCCGCACCGACTGCACCAGTTTCTGGGCCAGATCTTCGGAGACCTCGTTCTGGACCAGCTCGAGATAGGTGTCGAAAAGTTCGTTTGGCAGGGAGGGGACTTGCGATCGGCGCGTCTCGCGCACCAGATCCCGAACCATGGACCGGACCGCGCTCATCTCGGTCCGCAAGCCGGTCAGTTCCGCCGGGCCGGCCTGCGGCCTGCTTGAAGTCGGGACCATGGGCGCAGCAACTCCTTCTGCACTGGCCGTCTGGCAACCCGTCTTGCGGGCAAGTCTAGCCCTGTTGGCATATTTTGGCAAGTCGGCCACGTTCCGGGCGGCCGTGATCTCCACCATGGGGCAACCGCCCAAGCCGAACAAACCGCCGCGCGTAAAAGTCCGCGTGTGAAGAATGACCGCATCCCGGCCCATGTGTTTCTTGACCTGGGCCAGGGCCTCAGCCATGGTCTTAGCTTGAAACGTTTTGAGCTTCATCGTCTAGCGTCACCATTCCTTTGGCTTCAACTTCAACGCCCCGCACAATCTCGTTGTAGGCCAGTACCGCCACCTGCGGCATGGTCGGCTCGATGAGCCGGCGCACCCAAACGCGAATCTGCGGGGCACACAGAATCACCGGCGTCCGCCCCATGGAGGCTGCGGTAGCCTGCTCGACGCGACTCCGTATCGCTTCGATAATGCGAGTCTGTACCGGCGGCGGCAGCGTCAGCGACGCGCCCCGGTCCGTCCGTTTGACGTGGGAATTGACCGTTTCCTCCAGGCCCGGGTCCAGCGTAACACAGACAATCTTCCCGTCATCGCCGGCGTGCTGGTGGCAAAGCGTCCGGGCCAGCGCGTTGCGGGCATACTCGGTCAGTATTTCGGTGTCCTTGGTCCGGCCGGTCCAGTCTCCGACCGTCTCCAGAATGGTCTCCAGGTCGCGAATGGGCACCCGCTCGCGCAGCAGGCTCTGAAGCACCCGCTGCAAGTCGCCCGGTTTAATCACGTTGGGCACCAGCTCTTCAATCAGTTTGGGCGAGCGTTCCTTGAGGTTGTCCAGCAACCGGTTGACCTCTTGACGGGTCAGCAGCTCGTCCGCGTGCCGCTTGATGATTTCCGTCAGATGAGTGGCCAACACGCTGGACGGTTCGACCACGGTGTAGTTGCGATGTTCCGCCTCGTGCTTGTGTTCGCTATCGATCCACAGAGCCGGCAGACCAAAGGCCGGCTCCTTGGTCTCGATGCCGTGCATGCGCTCGGTGACCGTCCCCGCGTCGATGGCCAGCAAGTGCCCGGGCATGGCCTCGCCCTGGGCGATGCCCAAACCCTTGATCTTGATACCGTACGCATTGGGGGACAATTGAATATTGTCCCGGATGCGAATGGGCGGCACCACCACGCCCAACTCGGTCGCGATTTGCCGGCGCAGGTTGTTGATCCGGTCCAACAAGTCCCCGCCCTGCTTGCGGTCCACCAGCTTGATCAACCCATACCCCACCTCCAATTCCATGGGGTCCGGGGCCAGGAACTTCTCGATGGGCTCGCTCTTGGCGGGCTTGGCCCGCTCGGTCCCCGTCTTGGCCGTGGCCAGGACCAGTTGCGAGCGACGCACCGTATAAGCGATGCCGCCGCACGACGCCGCCAAGAACATCAGCGGAACCTTGGGCAACGGTGTAAACACCAAAACCGTCAGAAACCCGCCGGCCAGCACCAGCGCCACCGGCTGCGAGGTCAATTGGCCCAGCAACTCGTCGCCCAGGTTGGTCTTGGAGGTCGTCCGGGTCACAATCAAGCCCGCCGCGACGGATACGATAAACGCCGGGATTTGTGACACCAACCCGTCACCGATGGTCAGCGTGGTGAAAACCCGCAGCGTGTCGGTGAAACTCATGCCGGCATTAACCATACCGACATAGAGACCGCCCAGAATGTTCACCACGGTAATGATGATGCCGGCGATGGCGTCGCCCCGAACGAACTTGCTGGCACCGTCCATGGCCCCGTAGAAGTCGGCCTCCTGCGTGATTTCCTGGCGGCGGCGCTTGGCCTCGGCCTCGGTGAGAATGCCCGCATTCAGGTCCGCGTCGATGGCCATCTGTTTGCCCGGCATGCCGTCCAACGTAAAACGCGCCGCCACTTCCGCGATGCGCGTAGCCCCTTTGGTGATGACCACAAACTGAATGATGACGACGATCAAGAAAATGATGACCCCCACCATCAGCTCATCGCCCGCCACGTACTGACCGAACGTGGCGATGACTTTGCCGGCTGCCTCCGTGCCGCTCTGGGCGTTGGTCAAGATCAGCCGGGTCGTGGCGATGTTCAACACCAACCGAAACAGCGTCAAGGACAACAGCAACGAGGGGAAGGACGAGAAATCCAACGGCCCGCGCATGTACATGACCGTCAGCAAGACCACGGCTGACAACGTGATGTTGGCGCTGAGCAGCAAATCCATGACCGACGGCGGCAAAGGCCGAAGAATCACCAGAATCAGCGACAGCGCAAAGATCGGCAGCACGATGCCGCGGTGGCCGGCTCCGGTCTTGAGCAGCGTCGCCAAATCAGTTTGCCGCTTGGCCATGTTCCCTGATTCCACTCCTAAGACTCAATGGACTCGAACTCACGCCACCGGCACGGGCTGGGGCGCAAGCTGTCTGCCGGTCAACTCGTACACATAGGCCAGGATTTCCGCGACTGCCTGATAAAACCGCTCGGGAACTTCTTGTCCCACCTCGACGGCGTCGTGCATCGCCCTGGCCAGCGGAGGTCGTTCCAGAATGGGAACGCCCGCAGCCGCGGCCAGTTGCCGGATGCGAATGGCCACCTGATCCACACCCTTGGCCACCACCTTGGGGGCCGCCATGGTCTGGCTGTCGTATTTCAGGGCCAGCGCATAGTGCGTCGGGTTGCTCACCACCACGTCAGCCTCGGGCACCACGTTCTGCAACCGCTGCATGGCCAACTGCATCTGCACTTGCCGGCGGCGACGCTTGACCACCGGGTCGCCCTCCATGCTGCGCAGCTCGTCCTTGACCTCTTCTTTGGTCATCTTCAGGTCCTGCTCGTGGCGATAGCGCTGATAGGCCAAATCTAGCAGTGCCAACAAAACCAGCACCACCGCCAGCGTCACTCCCAACTGAAACGTCAGGTGGGCCGCCAGACCCGCAATGGACAAATAGTCCAGGCCCACCGAGTGAACGATCTTGTCGGCAATCGAGCGAATCAGCAGATAGGCCACTCCCCCCACCAGCACCAGCTTGAATAGGTTCTGAACCAACGTCACCAGGCTCCGCGGCGAAAACATACGGGCCACGCCGGTGATGGGGTTTAGTTTTTTCAGGTCCGGGGTTAGCGGCTTGAGGGTCAGCAACAGCCCGACCTGGGCGTATAGCACCATCAAGGTCACCACCAGCAGAATCCCCATGAACGGGGCGACCATGTGAAATATCTCTTTACCCGCAGCCAGCGCCAGCGGCACGAGCTGATGCGAATCGGTCGCCCCTTCATGCGCCAGCGCCGTCCGAAAGATCGATAGCATCCGCGCAAAAATGCCGGGACCCAGGAACCTCAAAGCCAACAATCCGCCCAGCAGCAACACCGCCGCAGACAGTTCCTGGCTCTTGGCCACCTGACCGGTACTTCGGGCCTCAGACCGCCGTCGCGGCGTAGGGGCCTCAGTCTTGGCATCCTTGTCACCCGCCACAAATCAAACCCTCAACAAAACCACTCCATTGCCTTTGTTTCTTCTTGATTCTGTCTCTGACTGTCTCTGAGCCTCTGTGTCTCTGTGGTCCAGTCTCTTTTTTTCTTTTTCTTATTGCTGAATTAAATCACCACGGGCGCCAACCCAAAAACAGCTCGAATGGCATCCAAACTTTCCAGCAACGCCCTCACCAACAGATCCTGCGCCGCCCCGATCGCCAGGGCGGCAGCGCCCAGTGAGGCCATACTCCGCACCGCAAAGCCCACGCTCAAAATGTTGAGTTGCGGAATGGTCCGCGACAAGAACCCCAAGGCCACCGTGGTCAGCAGCAGCGCAATCATCACCGGGGCGAACAGCTTGATCGCCAGAATGTACGACGCCGACAACAGATCAGCCACAAAGCCCACCATGTTCTCGGAGACCGTGAAACTCAGCACCGGCACCACGCCAAACGTATCCAGCAGCGCCGCCATCAACAGCCGGTGCCCGCCGATGCTCAGGAAAATCATCAGCGTGGTGATCATGTAGACCTGACCCACCACCGTCGACGAGGTGTTCTGGGAAGGGTCAATCACCGAAGCCAGTCCGATGCCGGCCTGTTGCCCGATCATCATGCCGGTCAGTTGCACGCCAACCAGGACCAGCGTCATGGATAGACCGATGATCAGCCCGATCATCATCTCACCAGCCACCCCCGCCACCGCCGTTTGCACCGTGATGTCCGCCGGCAGCGTCGGGCCTACGATGGGGAACAGCAGCGCGGCGATGGTAAATCCCAGGGCGACCTTGATCCGGGCGGGAATGGCGCTGCTGCCAAACAGCGGCGCCGTCACCATCAGCCCCATCACCCTGAACAGCACCAGGGCGAAACCGGGCAGCAACAAGTGAAGTTTCAACAGGCTCAAGGGCACGATGGCTTCCTATTCGGCGCTGCGACTTTCAATCTCCGCGTCGGCTTCACTACCAAGGCCCCGGCCCGAACATCAGCCGGCTGTATTCCAACATGCGCGTGGCGATCCAGGGAATAAAAAATGACGCCGCCAACACCATGGCTGCGATCTTGGGCACGAAGGTCAACGTCTGCTCCTGCAATTGGGTGACCGACTGAAAGACCGAAATGGCCAGCCCCACCCCCAACCCGATCAGCAGAATCGGCGCCGAAGTCACCAGGGCCATGTAAAACGCCCCCCGCCCAATGTCCAAAGCCTGTTCAATGTCCACCCAGCATGACCTCCAATAACCCGACACCCCGCCAAATACCGCCTCCGTCCACGCCTTATGGTCGAAGGAACAAGGGACCGAGGGATCAAGGGATCGAGACGACGTGCCTCGTTGCCTTGTTGCCTTTGTTGCCTTTGCTACCTCTCGCTCAGGCGAAGCTATACAACAACGTCTCCACCACCAGGTGCCACCCGTCGGCCAACACGAACAACAGAATCTTGAACGGCAACGAAATCAGCACCGGCGGAAGCATCATCATGCCCATGGATATCAGAATCGATGCAATGACCATGTCGATCACCAGAAAGGGCAGGTAGATGCGAAACCCCATCACAAACGCCGTCTTCAACTCGCTCAAAATAAAGGCCGGCACCATCACCGACATGGAAACCTCCTGGGCCACCGGCATCTGATCGACCGAGAGGGTCGCACCCCGCTCATACTCCAGAAACAACAGCACGTCCTCGTCGTTCTCCGAGTGCTCGATCTGGCGATACATAAATTCCTTCATGTGCCCCAAAGTGACATCCACAGCCCCGCGCTGCGACATCTGACCGTCAAAATACGGCGTGACTGCCTCCTGATTGATGCGCTGCCAGGTGGGGGCCATCACCAGCATGGTCAAGAACAGGGATAACCCCAAAAGGACTTGGCTCGGCGGAAGCTGCGGCGTGGCCATCGCCTGCCGCAGCAAGGCCAACACCACCACCATGCGGGCGAAGCTGGTGGTCATGATCAGAATCGAGGGAATCAGCGTCAGGACGGTCAACAGCACCAGGATCTGAAGCGTCGAACTGACCCCTTCAGAATCGCTGGCCGTGGGCAGCACCGCCCGGACGTCCGGGATTTGCAGAGGGTTGTCGATGCCGGCCCGGGCCGGCGCAGTCTGGGCTGCAACGTCCGGCGCCGCGCACAAACAGGCCGCAACCGCCCAGACGCCCAATCGAACCGCCTTCGAGCCTCCCTGCCCGTGAGTCATGCGCCACTCCTTAGCGCACCCAAGTCAACATGGGAACAAGGGACCGAGGGATCAAGGGACAAAGCCTACGTGCCTCGTTGCCTTGTTGCCTCGTCCGGTATTATTTCATTCCGGTTGATCCACCCTTGACAGACTCCTTCATCGTGTCAGTCAAGGGTCCACCTGCCTCTGCATGGTCTTGAGCCGGGCCAACAATCCTTGCACGCGCCCCTTGGCTTCGTCGAGCCGGGCCGCCGATGGCATCTTGCCCACTTCGCCGGGGGCCTCGTCAGGCTCATCAAACGCTCGGCCCGCCTCGGTCAGTACCTCCTCGAATCGACCGCCACCCAAACCGGACGAACTGGGCACCCGCGCCAGAATCTCCATCACCTCCCGGGGATCGTCAATCTCGCAGAGGGCGCTCATCCGCTCAGGCGTCGCCCCCACCAACACCAGCCTGCGCCCCACCCGAACCAGGTTCAAGCTCTGCTTCGGTGACAGGTGGCTGCGCCCGACAACCTCCACCAGCCCCCCACTGCCGGGGCGAAACGAGGGCAGCAACCGCCGCAACAGCAGGGCCAAGCCCGCGATGACCGCCAGCACCACCGCCAGGCTGATCACCGCTCCCCGATACCAGGGCAATGCCTGATCTCGCTGCACTCCCGGACCAGGCCGATTCAGCCGGACGGCCCGGCGCGACCTCACCGGTTCCAGAACGGATCCGGACATCACCCCATCAGCATCGTTGGACGAATCGGCTTGACTCGCCGTAGCGTCAACCGTTGCGGCTTCGTCGGTCTTGATCGGATTCGAATCAGAGGTGACCGCGCCCTGCTCCAGCGGAGCGGGGGTTGGTTCAGGCGGTCGGGCCTCAGGTTCGTCGAGCGATGCCGCCAGATTCGACGTGGCCGTCGTCGTGGGCGGGCCTGAATCCCCAGCCCAAGCCGCAGTCGACGCCGACAACCCAACCGCCAAAAGCACGAAACGTTGCATCAGGCCTCCCTGCCTTTCACCGCCCCGAAATGGGCCGGTCAACCTTCCGTCATCGCCGCCTCCGCGGAGACGATCTCACTGACCCGCACACAGAAGCTGTCGTTTAGCACCAGCACTTCCCCTCGGGCCACCAAGCGGTCATTGGCATAAACATCCACCGGGTCACCCGCCAGCCGGTCCAGTTCGATCACGCTACCGTCGCCCAGCCGGAGCACGTCCTCAACCATCATCTGGGTTCGGCCCAGTTCAATCTTGACCCGCAAGCTCACGTCGTTGAGCAGGTCAATCTCGTGGCTCAAATCACGCCCCGCGTCCGGCCCGGTCAAATCGGGCAACTCAAAATCCGTGGTGGCCGGCGGTGGCGGTGCCGCGGCGGCAGCCGCAGCCTTTTCCTCCGCGATGGCAGCAGCCATGGCTGCGGCAGCGTCATCGAAGGGACGACCCGACATGTCCACGCGAGTCTCATCCGGGGCCGGTTCAGTGGGTCCGGTGCTAGGATCGGGCCCTCCACCCCCTCCAGCCAAGGCGGCATCAATGTCAGCCTGGGTCAACTCGCCAACGTCAGCGCCCCTGCCCTCTGAAGCGCCGTCAGCCGCATCGGCAGCGCCCGATGCGCCCGTCAAGGCGGCGTCGATGTCCGCCTGCGTTAATTCAGCCCCACCCTCCGAATCGCCGACGGCCTGCATCAGCGCATCGATATCTTGCTGGCCGACAGCCTCGCCGACTGGAGGATCTCCCGGCGACGGGTCCGCCGCCCCCGCAGCCGGCGGGTCATCGGGGGTAGAATCGTCCCCGCCAAAAGCAGCGTCGATGTCATCCTGCGAAAAAACGCCATCCGCATCGCTGTCCGGCGTCGATGTGTTGGGGTCGTCAGCCATGAACCGCTTCAACCTCCCGCAGCGCGGGGATTCAGCCCGGTCGTTCCGCCAGCCCGCGCGCTTTCCCGGCGCGCCGGAACCCTTCCTACCATTATCGGCCGCGGCCCGAGGTGGACCCCACTCAAAGGTTGGACCGCGTTTGCAGCAGTTGCGGGATCAATAGCTCTTTGATCACCGAGGCATCGCCAGAAATTTTATCAAGCTCAAATTTAATCTGGCGCCGCAGCGTCTCCAGGCCCGGCTCGTTGAGATGGTTGGGGTCAGCCCCCCGGATCACAGTATTGATGCGGTCCAGCATCGTACCCTGACGCTCCTCGACCAGCTTTTCCAGGGTACTCTGGTTCCCAGCCTCTACCAGGGCTGAAACGCGAAGGTGATAGAGATAGAGCCGGCCCGACCGGCTGTTGTACGCGTCGGTCTCGGCAATGACCACCTCCTTGACCGACTCTTCGCCTTGCCCCTGCCCGGTCGCCTCCTCCGAACCGGTGCCCTCCACGTCCGCCGCCGCTGCCCCGGACGGGCCCGTGCCCACCATCTTCATCACCCCGAAAATCAACCCCGCCTCAACAGCCATGATACCCCCCACCACGATCATGGCCTTCATTTTGTTGGGCTTGGCAGCCGCCGGCGCGACGCTTGGTTCTTCATCTGGCATGGTGAGGTTCCTTCGTGTTCGTTAATCACTCGCACTCAGTGCCTAGGAGTTCGAGTTGCGAATTCCAGGTTTTCGATTCTCGACTTTCGACTTTTGATTTTCAATTCTCGTCGACCGCGGGTCGCCCGGCATAATCTTCCAACAAGGATTCGGTCACGATGATCTCCACCCGGCGATTGATGGCCCGGCGCTCATCGGAATAAGCCTGGCGATTCAGGGGCTCGCGGTCCCCCACCGCTTCCAGCCGGATGCGCTGCCCCCTGACGCCGTGCTGCTCCAATGCCCATGCCACCGCCTTGGCCCGGGCAAAGGACAATTCCAACGGATCGGCAAACAACGATTCAGCCGGCAACGGCTGCCGCGTGGCATGCCCCCGAACGATGATCTTGGTGTTCTTGCCGCGAATCAACTCAGCCACCTGGGCCAGCCGCTCCTGGGCCACCGGCTTAAGCACCGCGCTGAACCGATCGAACGTCACCCGGCCCCCCACAACAATCTCGATCCCGTCCCGGACGTCGGTGATCTTCTGCACCCGCCCTTCAATGCCCACATCCTCGGCGTCACCCTCCTGATTCTTGTAGGGCGGCACGATGATGGTCTGCAACTGCCGGACGATGCTGTTGACCGGATCCACGTCCCCGGGGGCGATCTCCACCGTGCTGTCATAGCCAAAAGCACTGCGAATCGAAGAGGCCACCTGACGGAACCGCTCATCCTTCTTGATCTCGCTCATGGCCAACAACAACACGAAGAAGCACAGCAGCAGCGTCATCATGTCACCATAGGTGACCATCCAATCCGGCGCGCCTTCGGGTGCTTTGTCCTCAGCCTTGCGCGCCATGACACCGACACTTCCCTAAAACGCACCAACAACACCCCTCGAGCCGCGAACTTCAGTTCGCGCGGACTCACATTTTCTAAATACCGTCAAGCGCTCCAGCACCACCACCCCAGCGGACCTAGGCCGCCTCGCGAGACTCTTCGCTCGACCCCCGCAGCCGGTACGGCAGGAAACTCTTGAGCTTCTGCTCCACCACCCTGGGGTTGTCGCCCGACTGAATGGCCATCACGCCGCGAATGACGATCTCCTTGATCATCATTTCGTCCTTGGAGCGAATCCCCAGCTTGTCGGCCAACGGCAACGCGAACATGTTGGCAATCATCGAACCGTACAGTGTGGTCAACAATGCCACTGCCATCGAAGGGCCCAAAGAGTCCGGGTCGGACATGTTGCCCAGCATGATCACCAAACCCACCAACGTCCCGATCATCCCAAAGGCCGGTGCGTACTTGCCCAGGTTCTCAAACAACGCCTTGCCGGCTGAGTGACGCGACTCGATGGCCTCCAACTCAGCCTGCATGATCTGTTCGATCAACTCCGGATCGGTACCGTCCACGGCCATCTGAATACCGCTGACGATAAAGGGGTCCTTGATGTCACCCGTCACGTTTTCCAGCGACAAGATGCCGTCACGTCGGGCGATTTCCGCATAGCTGACCAGATCCTTGATCAGCGATGATGGATCCTGTGCCTTGGCAAAAAAGCAGTTCTTAATGATCTTGAAGATGCCCAGCACTTTTCCCAGCGGGAAGCTGATCAACGCAGCCGAAACCGCACCGCCCAACACGATGGCCACCGAAGCCCCATCCAAAAAGCTCGACAACGGGCCCTTGGACATGATCGCCCACAGGACCAGCCCTCCTCCGGTTACCAGGCCGATAAGCGTAGCGATATCCATAAACCCTAAACCTTCCGCCTTGGCCTCAATGCAGTCATCAATCGATATCGACAGGCCATGGGGCTGCCCTTAGCCTGCCCGACGGCCCAAACCCGCCGCCTCCACCTGCCGGTCAAACCACGCTAAAACTGCGAATCTGCCGGGCGTAGTCGATGGCCTTGTCCACCACCTCCTGCACCGGCTCGGCAACCATGAAATAGTCCCCGTTCAGCAGCGTAATCAACGTATCCGGCGTCTCTTCGATGGTCTTGATCAACTCCGCGTTGACCACGAACCGTTTTTTGTTCAGCCGAGTGAGCGTAATCATGACGCCTCCTCACCTGCGGTTACCGGACCAACAGCAGCAACTCCTGCAACAGATCATCGGCTGTTTGCACCACCCGCCCCGCCGCGGAAAACCCCGTCGAAGCTTCGATCAGACCGATAAACTCTCGAGGCAGGTCCACGTTGCTCTGCTCCAGTTGACCCGCTGCGATACTACCCGCCCCCACGGTCCGTGGGGCGACGATGGCCGGCGTCCCGGAATTGGACCCTACCGAAAAAGTGTTGTCGGTCAGCCCCACCAACCCTTCGGGGTTGGTGAACGTCGCCAAGGCCACCTGCCCGTAAACCTGTTGGGCGCCGTTGCTGAACGTGCCGGTGATGATGCCGGCCGAGTCGATGCCAAAGTCCGTCAGCGTCCCAGCCGGACGACCGTCCTGAGACGACATCACCATCACCGATTCGTCGTCACCCTTCCGCAGCGACGTCAGATTGGAAAAGTCCACCGTCAAGGCCAGCGGATTGACGGCCCCGCTGCCCGCCAGCCCGATCGACAAGTCCGCCCCGGTCGCCTCCACAAATTGACCCGTCTGGTCGAATCGTAGCGTGCCCGTGCCGATCACGCCGCCGCTGCTGTCATCGGCTGACTCTGCAAAAAAGCGCCACACCAGTCCGGTGTCGTCCTTGGATTCCAGTGCCACCCGCAGTCGCAGGTTCACCGGGTTGCCCAGCGAATCGTTGATCGTAAAAGCCGTGGTCGTGCCTTCGCCCGACGCCGCCGTCGAGCTGAACGTAAACGGCAACGCCCCGCTAGTCGCGTTGCGAATGTCGACCGCCTCCAGGTTGATGGCGCTGGGTTGGCCCAGGTTCGACGTGATGATCAACGCCCCCGCATCGGCCGTGGTCCCATCGGATACCACCACGCCCGGCGACCCGCCCGCCGCGGAATCCGTGTTGATGAACAGCGCCTGCTCCAGGAACGAGGCTAGATCGCCCACTGTGGAGCCGTCTGTCCCCACGACGAACGACGCCTCCGGCAGTTCGATGCCGCCCTTCTCGACGCCCCCTGCTGTAATCACGTCGCCGTCGGCAAACAAGGCCGCCCCGGAACCATCGACCAGACTGGTCAGCGACGTCCCCGCCGTGGCCGGGCCGTTGGCCGTGTTTAACGCCGAGGTGGTCGTTACCGAGGCTGTCGACGCCACTTGACTCGTGGACCCCAGGTTGCCATCCATCTCCACCGAGGTCGTGGCCACGGCACTGCTGGTCTGACCCACCGGAATGACCAGGTCGGTCACCACGCCCGTATCGATTTCGCCCGTGTCCGACGCCCCGAACCCTTGCACGAACGAGCCGTCCGAAGACACCAGCAACCGATCCCCATTGAGGACGAACGACCCATCGCGCGTGTAAACCTGCTGACCGTCCGGCGTGTTCAGCACAAACAGGCCCTCTCCCTCGATCCCCAGGTCAGTTGAGACCCCGGTGGGGTTCAACGTCCCCTGCCCGAAACTGCGCTGCAGCGTGGCCAATTGCGAGCCGTAGCCGATCTGCACCGGGTTGGTGCCCCCCTGCTCGGCGTTTGGTGCCGTGCCGCCCTGCACCGTGCGATAGAACATCGTCTCAAACAGGGCCCGTTGATTCTTGAACGCAGTCGTGTTCACGTTGGCCACGTTGTTACCAATGGCGTCGATGGCCGCCTGATTGCTCTTGATGCCCGTAAACCCGGTCAGCATTGCCGTGGTCAGTCCCATTGAGTCCTCCGTGCCGGCTATCGGCTCCAGGTCGGCACCGGCGATTGGGCCGGTCCGCTGGCTTTAAGACCAAACGTCCTCAAACCCGCCCTACGCCGCCGTTCCGGTCACCTCGTCGGGTGTCAGCTCCACAGCCGACGTCACCATGGTCAGGTCCAGGGCTTGCCCGGTGTCCAGTTCGAGCAACACCCTGCCGTCCACCTCGGAGCGCACCCCGGTCACCACGCCCTGAATCAACGCGGGCACGCCGCCGCTGCCAGTGTCAAGTCCAGTCACCATCCTGCCGATCAACGCCTTGGCAGCCTCGGCGGCGGGGACCACCGACTCCAGATCGGCCATGGATAGCTCGCCACCTTGGTCCAGTTGCAGCATGGGGGCGCCGTTCTCATCGAATCGAACCCCAACCACCACACCGCGAGACGCCACGGCACCCGTCTCATCACCGGCACCGCGCCCGGTCACAAATCGCCCGATCAACGAGGCAGCCGCCCCGTAGTTCTGCTGACCGGTCAGGGTTTGGAGCGATTCCACCAGCGTCGTGGACAGCTCGATGTCACGAATGCTTGAAATCTGCTGCAACAACTCCTGGTTTGACGTTGGATCCAGTGGATCCTGATTGGAAAGCTGGGCGATGAGCAGCTTGAAAAAGTCCTCGCCGCCCAAGGCTTGTGCGGTCGCATTGTTCGACAAAGCACTCGGCCCGGGCGCGGTCGGCACCACAGCGGTTTCCATGACGGCTCTCCACAATCTGAAACGCTTACCCTCGGGCCGGGCCTCCGCCCTCACCCACGTCGAGCCACGTTTCTAGGCTTGAAGGTCAAGCCGCGTCTCCGCCGCGGCGGCAAATGCTACTAGCTCGGCACGCTCTTCGGTCTGTGCCGATTGCATGTCACTCCTGAAGGCTGAGCCCGTTCCCTGCTGCCCGTCGCTCAGCCCCGAATCACCCGCCGTCCCCGACTGCCGCGGATCATCCTGACCGCCGGTCGCCGGCCCACTCGACTGCTCATTCCCGGGCTCCGGAGCCAGCGCGGTCAACTCAAACCGCTCCAGCCGAACCCCCTGCTGCTCCAACGCCGATTGCAGGTCAGCCATGCGACTGTGCAGCAGCTCTCGAGCCCCCGCGGCCTGAGCTTGCACCAACACTTCCAGGCGATCGCCCACCATCCTCGTGTCGATGCGAATGCGCCCCAGTTCCGGCGGGCGCAGGTGCAGCCGGGCGGTGGATTGACGCTGTCCTAGCTTCATGCGTATCGTTCGTACCAGCCGGTCAAATTCGGGGCGACTCAGACTGGATGACTGTTTCGACGTGCCTTGCTGTGACACTCGACGATCTTCGCCCGTTCGCTGCTTCAACCGCGATCCAGACGATGGATCGGCCAAGTCACCCGTCCCCCGTCCCTGACCCGTCTGTTCGGCACCCG
>JBHHVM010000003.1:0-25028 GCA_046754265.1 Phycisphaerae bacterium | reverse complement strand
AGGGGGCTCGTCCACCGGTTCGCACTATAACGGCACGGGCCCCGGTGGCAAGGGTTTTTCCACCCCCCCACCGGGCCGACCGCAGCCCCGTGCATCGGATCCGCTGGAATGCCACGGGCTCGCCGCGATACAATGGGTACCGACGAACATCGATTTTCACCCTGGGCCATGAGATGCCAAGTGCTCCCGAATGAACGGTCTGTCGAAACAAGATCACCTCTCGCAACTGACGACCTTGGTCATCAGATCGCAAGAGTGGGACCGTTTGGTCGAGCAGGCCCGGGCTTGTGGCGGGTTAGAGTGCTGTGGGCTGCTGCTTGGCACCACGCGACATGACCGGGCGGAGATTCAACGCGTGCAGCCCAGCCCCAATGTCCATCCCGGGGATCGCACCATCCGCTACCAGGTGGATTCCACCCAGATTCTCCATGCCCTGCTCGACGCTCGCCGCGGCGGGCCCGACCTGCTGGGCTTCTACCACTCGCACCCAATGGGTTCTGCTCGGCCCTCTCGAACCGATGCCGAATCGGCCTGGCCCGGAATGGTCTATCTCATCGTCGGGGTGGCAGGCGGACCATCCCCGCGCCTGGCAGCCTGGCGGTTCGACGCCACTGCCAACCGGTTTGAGCCGCTTTGCTCGCAGCGTCAATAGGA
The DNA here is from genome assembly GCA_046754265.1 of Phycisphaerae bacterium. Taxonomy (GTDB): domain Bacteria; phylum Planctomycetota; class Phycisphaerae; order UBA1845; family UBA1845; genus OFTM209. Next base: position 24,374 of record JBHHVM010000003.1, on the reverse strand, counting down.
CAGAGCGTCGCCCACACAACGCCGGGGGTGGCGTTGACACCGCACGCCTCGAACCGTAACCTGATGCTAACGGGCATTGCGGGCCTGCCTGGCTGTGGTTGGGCAAAAACACCTCTTTGCAATCGGAGCCGCGGTTATGGGAAACTTGCACGCCGACATCACCGGCCCATTTGGCCGAACCCCCCTGGTCAAGATTCAACGCATCATCGACGCCCCGGCTCAGGTCTATGCCAAGCTGGAGTTCTACAACCCCCTGTCCAGCGTGAAAGACCGCATCGGCGTGGCCATGATCCAAGCGGCCCAGCGCGACGGAAAAATCAAGCCTGATACCGAGATCGTCGAGCCCACGTCGGGCAACACCGGCATCGCCTTGGCCTTCGTCTGCGCCGCCAAAGGGTTCAACCTCACCCTGACCATGCCCGAGAGCATGTCGATCGAAAGGCGCTCGGTTCTCAAGTCGCTGGGCTCCAAGCTGGTTTTGACCCCCAAAGAGCAGGGCATGCCCGGGGCCATCAAAGCGGCTGAGGAAATCATGGAGAAAAACCCCAACGCCTTCATGCCCCAACAGTTTGACAACCCCGCCAATCCGGAAATCCACCGCCAGACCACCGCGGAGGAAATCTGGATGGAGACCGACGGCAAGGCCGATATGCTCGTTTCCGGGATCGGAACGGGCGGCACCATCACCGGTGTGGGTGAAGTCATCAAATCCCGCAAACCCGACTTCAAGTGCGTCGCCATCGAGCCCAGCACCTCCCCGGTGATTACCCAAGCGCTGGCCGGTGAGAAGCTTCAACCGGGCAAGCACATGATTCAAGGCATCGGGGCCGGTTTCATCCCCGGCGTGTTGAACCTGGACATCATCGATGAGGTCTGCCTGGTCACCAGCGAAGATGCCTTCGAGTGGGGCCGGCGCTGCGCCCGGCAAGAGGGCATTCTCTGCGGAATCTCCTCCGGGGCCGCCCTGTGTGCCGCCAACCAACTGGCCCATAAGCCGGAGAATCGGGGCAAGACCATCGTCGTCATCCTGCCCAGCTTCGGCGAACGCTATCTTTCCACGCCGCTGTTCGACCAGAATTAGGCGCGGGAGACGCCGCAGCGAGACAAGCTGGGATGGCCGACCTAACGCCGCCCCCGGCAAGTTGGGGCTACTTTGGGGTGCCATGGCCACGCTGGCGTGGCCATGGGGATTGCCAAGAACATCGTCTCGAAAAGAATGCTCACGCAAGCGTGAGCATGGCACCCGCCAGCGGGAAACGCCACCAACCTCTTGGAAGCAGTACTGCGAGTGGCCATGTTCACGCACTGGCGCGCCCGGTTTCCGTTACGGGCTGAGCCCTCTACAATTTGGCCATGCAACTGATGCGCGAAGTCCGGTTCATGCTTGGCCTGCCGCCCGGTGAGGCGGGTCCGGTGCTGAACTCCTGGGCGGGTTGGCCTGGGGGGGACGTCATTGCCCCGTTTATTCGCTTGCGGGCCCTGGTGTCCGGGCCGGTCGATGGTCGCACCGGATACCTGTGCAACATCACCCACCTGGACCACTTGCTGCGCGACCGGGCGGTTCCGCATTTGCGGCGCCTCTGGTCCCAGTCTCACCCCGAACCGCTTCGGGCGTGCCCGGCTCTAACATCGTTGTGGGACGTGGTGCGGGACCATGCGCCCGGCCCTTCCACACTGGCCGCCCTGGAATTGTCGGCCACGCCCTATCAGTCGCACCGCATCCAACGTGGAGATCCGCCCATGCTGACCATGACCGAGAGTTTCGAGTTCGCCGCGTCTCACCGGCTGTGTTGTCGCGACCTGGCCGACGACGACAACGCCGCGTTGTTCGGCAAGTGCTCCAATCCTAACGGGCACGGGCACAATTACGTCGTGCAGATCAGCGTTGTGGGCCAACCCGATGACCGAACCGGGGCCCTGCTGGACCATGTCAGCTTTCAACGAACGGTCAAGCAGCGGGTGGTCGATCATTTCGACCACAAGCACCTCAACAGTGACTGCCCCGAGTTCGCCGATCTCAACCCCACCGTCGAGAACATCACCCGGGTGATCTGGGAGCGCCTCAAAAACCAGTTCGCCCCGGCCCGTCTTCAAAAGGTTCGGGTCTATGAGACGCCCAAGACCTACGCCGAATACGCCGGGGACTAGGTGGCCGCGACAACTCGATTTGCAGAGTGGCACGGTCTGACGAAGTCAGGCCGTGGTCTGCCTGGAAGGCCGGCCGACCCTTATCACGGCCTCGCCGCGCGAGACCGTGCCATCCTTGTCGGCTTTTGTAGACGGCGATTATAGACGCGGTTGGGGATTCAAATGGCCGGGGCACCATCTGTGGTGTAAAGTCTAGATGAGGACACCGGCGCGACGCCGCAAATCTAATCTGTCGCGCCGTTTCGAGGAGGCCAAGCAATGTTGAGTGTGTGGGTCATCTTGGGGCTCGCGCCCGTCGTAAGCGCCGTGCCGAGCCTTGGGCCGCTGTATGTCGTCTGCCTGGTGGTGGGCGGGGGTCTGTTGCTCGTCTCGACCATTTTCGGTGGAGACGTCGACGGGGCTACGGACGGGGCGTTGTCTGCTGACGCGGATCTGGACCTGGATTTCGATGTCGACGCGGACGTCCCGGCCAGCCCCGGCTTTTCCCTTGCCGAATGGTTCAGTGTCCATTTTGCGGTCTTTTTCCTGGCGTCGTTCGGCCTGTTGGGGACCACCCTGACCTGGACCTCTGCCATGACGCCCCTCATCGTGCTGGTGGTCTCATTAACGGGCGGTCTGCTCGTCGGGCAAGGGGCCCATCAACTGTTGCGCTGGATCAAGCGCACCAGCGGCGGCAAAGCTGTGGGCCAGGCCGACTATCTGAACAAACCTGCCCGGGTGACCCTGGCCATCGAACCCGGCAAACGCGGCGAAGTGGCCCTGAAGGTCCGCTCGCGAGAACGCTTCACGGCTGCGTTGGCCAAACATGACGACACCGGATTCAAGCTCGGCGAGCAGGTCGTGGTCGTCGGCTATGACAATGGGACGGCACAGGTCGTCTCGAAATCCGAATACGATTTTCTGAACAACCCCTAGGTGTCCGCACCGGGACCGCCGCCTAAGTGACGAGGTCCGGCACGAACGCTAGTGGCTGAGTTGACAAAGCCAAGGGGACCCAATAACGAAGGGAGGGCTTACCATGGACAGCTTCTTGATCGCACAGACAGCCAACGATTTGGGCACCTACGTCATCATCGGTGGAGGGTTATTGTTTTTGGCCCTGGCTTTTGCCGCGCTGGTGGCCAAACTCATGGTGGTGGGCAACCCCAGCGAGCTGTTGGTCATCAGCGGCAAGCGGGCGACCGACGGTTCGGGCTATCGAACCCTGATCGGCGGGCGCACCCTGGTCATCCCCATCATCGAAAAAGTCGACCGGGTCAGCCTGCGCAACATGCAGGTGGGCTTGGAGGTCAACGCCCAGTCGGGCGGCGGTAAGATGATCCCCGTGACCGTCACCGGCGTGGCCAACGTCAAGGTCTCATCCGACGAGGGCGTCCGCGGCAACGCCGTCGAGCGTTTTTTGGGCCAGCCGGCCCAGGAGATGCAGCGGGTGGCCCGCGAGACGCTGGAGGGCGGTCTGCGTGCGGTGATGGGCAAGATGACGCCCGAGGAGATCGTCGAGGACCGCGACAAGTTCGTGTCCACGGTGATGAACGAGGTCAACGATGACTTCCGTAAGCTGGGCATGGTCATCGACAGCGTCAACATTCAGAACGTCCACGATCAGGACCAATACCTGGAGTCCATCGCCCGAAAAGCGTCTGCCCAGGTACGTGCGGAGGCCCGTCAGTTCGAGGCCACCAAGAAGGCTGAAGCCGACATCCGCGAGGCCCAGGCCAGCGCCGCATCGCGATCCGCCCAGGCGGAGCGGGATGCCGAAGCCAAGATGGCTGAGGCGACCAGCCGTCAAAAGGCCGAGCAGGCCCGGTTGGGTGCCGACACCGCCATTGCCGAATCCGACAATGCCCTGCGTATCCGCAAGGCGGAGTTGGCCCGCGAAGCCGCCCTCAAAGAGGCGGAGCGGAACAAAGCGGCCGCGGAAGCGGAAGAGGCCCGCCTGATCGCCACGGACGTCACCCAGGCCGAAGCTGCCCGCGATGTAGCCAAAGCCACGGCAGAGGGCGAGGCTGCCAAGATTCTGGAAGAGGGCAAAGCCCGGGCGGCAGCTATCGACCAGATCGGCCAGGCTATCCAGAAGCACCCCGATGCGCTCAAGGTCATGCTCACCGAGATGTTGCCCGCGGTCATGAACGACATCACCAAGACGGTCGCCAACGTCGATCTGGGTAAGATCACCGTCATCGACTCAGGCCAGGGCCACGCCATCGCCGGCGGAGCCATGGGGCGGGCCCGCATGCTCACCGAGTCGCTCGACACGCTGGAGAGCGTCCTGGGCATCGACCTGCGAACCTTGACCCAGAACATCGCCGGCAACCTGGGCAGCAAGGGCGACGGACCGCACGCCAACGGAGGCGGCAAGCCTAAAGTGTCGACACCGGCCGGCGCCGGCAGCGACACAGGCAGAGCATAAGAGCCAAAATGTGGCACCGGTTTGCAGCCGGTGAGGGATGGCATGGGTCCACCGTAGCGGCCGGCGCCCCCGCCGGCCGTGGCAACTTCATGCGTGTGAGACATTCCCATCGACTACTAAGGAGACTTCGATGCCCCGGCCTCTCAAAGACTTCCGCGAGTTCCGCGAGAGGATGAACCAGCGCATCCTCGAGGCTAAGAAGCTCAACATCAACCGCTTCTTCACGCTGGACGGCAAAGCCTATGAAGAAGGCGCCCTGGACACCAAGACTAAGGAATTGGCCGGGCTGGCGGCGTCGATGGTTTTGCGCTGCGACGATTGCATCGCCTACCACACCATCCGCTGCAAGGAACTGGGCGTCACCAACGAGCAGCTTTTCGAGGTTTTCAACGTGGGCCTGATCGTCGGCGGGTCCATCGTGATCCCTCACCTGCGCAGGGCGGTGGACTTGCTCGATGAGATCGATGGTGAGACAGCCTAGCGCTCTGTCGCTTGTGATTTGATGGGGTGGCATGGTCGCGGGAAACCACGGCCTGGCTGCGCCAGACCGTGCCACCCAATCCATCAATCGAGGTGCAACGGAGCATTAGGGCCGGCTCGCCGAACTTCTGCGCAACGGCATGCTCATACAGCGGGGTCCACCCAACCCGCGAACCAGCTCTGAATCGTCGATGCCGATGCAGGTGATGCCCTGGGCGGTCAGGGCTGCGTTGGTGCGTTCGTTGCGTTCGTAGGTGATGGCCACCCGCGGTGCCAGGGCCAGGGCGTTGGTGCCGTCGGCCCGTTGCTCACGGGCTTCGAAGGGTTTGTGCCCCCCACCGGTATGGACCACGGTGATGTCCATATCGAATTCGTCGCGCAACACGTCCAGGAAAGTACGTTCCTCCGGCATGCGAACGGCTTTGGCCTGCCCTTGGCCGGCCGGCTCATAGCGATGAATGTACTTGATCTGGTCCATGACCGGGCTGAACCACAGCACGGTCCCCGCGTCCAGGATCGTAAAGACGGTGTCCAGGTGCATAAAGGCCCGCTCGGTCGGAATGGGCACCTCGTAGACCCGCTTCATGTGGCTGAATTGAAAGCACTTGCCCGCCAACAGCTCGATGGTCTCGCTCCGCGTGCGCTCGCTGGCCCCGACCAGCACGGCTTCGGGTGACAGGACTATGACATCCCCACCCTCGATGGTGTAGGGCCGATCCTCGGTGGGCTCGTCGGTCCCGCCGTAGGTGATGGGGTTGTCGGAAAACTCGGGATGTTGCTCCAACACCGCCCGCACCAGAAGCGTCTCGCGCACCCGCTCGCGATAGTGCATCTTGGACGAGATGGCTGCATCGTGAACCACCACAGCAGGGTCGCGGCAGAAATAGGCGTTGGGCACCGGCGGCAGCAGGAAATGAGGCTCCCCGCCCGGCGTGGCGATGCGCCGTCCGGTGGCCTGGCGAAACTCGTCCGCGGTGATCCCGGCAAACAGCATTTCCACCAGCGCCGCCTCGTCCCAAAACTTCAGGCCGGCCAAGTCTTCGGCGATGGCGGGCACGCCGGCCGACCGGCAGACTTGCTCCAACAACGGGCCTCGGGCCGGCTCGGACCGCATCACGTCCAACAGAAGGTCTTCCAGAAAGAACACCTGCACGCCATTTTGCCGCATGGTGTCGGTGAACCGGTCGTGCTCCTCCTGCATCCGGCGCAGGTAGGGCACGTCCTCGAACAGGAACCGCTTCATGTTTTCGTGGGTCAACCGCTCGATCTCGGGCCCGGGCCTATGAACCAGGACCGCCTCCAGCGGAGAAAACTCGTCGTCGATCTGAAACCGCACCGATCACCCCCGGATCATGCCAAGGCACACGCACGCTCACACTCCAAGACACTATAAGACCCGCCCCTCATCCGGCAACACGAATCGGAATCCGCCGCCCAGGCCACGAACCTGCCCGTCCCTGGCTGGTGATCGACCCATCCGGTCACACTCACCCTGCCGACGCAACCGCGTCGCCGCCTCTCGGGTAAATAAGGAGGTGTCACGCACCGCTTAGGCTCCAGGATCGACCCGCCCACCAGGCCCTGGCGGCTGGACAGGCCGGGCAATCTGGCGAGAATACGCCCGCCCACCTGCATGACGCGGGGCTCGGCGACCGATAGTGCCACGGGACACCCCGGGAGGATTCGACCGGATCCATGAAACGGCTGGCGATAATTGCGTTGATAATGGGGGCGGCGGCCAACCGCCCCGCCCCGGTCCGGGCCCAAAACCCGAACGGGCTCCAGGCTCGTTTGACGGCTCGCCACCGCCACGTGCAGCCGGGCCAGCCGCTTTGGGTCGAGTTTTCAATCATCAATACCACCGATTCCCCCGTCGAATTGTCCGTCCCGGACACCACGCCGATCCCCTCAGCCGGTCTGTCCGGGTTGCCTCTGGCCCACGTTTTCAGCGGGCCCGCCTTCTCCGGGCTGGTCATCAACGGCGGCCCCATGGGGCGAAACTGGGACGTTCCCGCCGGCTATCAGCCGCCCCAAGCCGCCGAAGTCATCACGCTGGGACCTCGGGCAACCGTGGGCCTGTCGGTGAAAATCAGCCGGTTCTACCGCATTCTAAGAACGCCCGGACGATTCCGGCTCCAGTGGACGCCCTACGGGGCAGCCCTGACCTCCAACGAGCTGGTCATCGACGTGGCCACGCCCAAGCAGGCAGTCATTCAGACCGACGTCGGCAACATGACCATCCGCTTCTTTTACGACGATGCCCCCCACCACATCGTGAACTTTCTGAACCTGGCCCGTGACGGATTCTACGACAACCTCACCTTTCACCGCATCGTGCCGGGGTACTGCGTCCAAGGCGGTTGCCCCCTCGGCGACGGCACCGGTATCCGGCCCGACGGCGTCAAACTGGAAGCCGAGCTGTCCGATCGCCCCGTCAAACTGGGCACCGTGTGCATGGCCCGGCTGGAAGAGGACCTTGATTCGGCCAGTTGCCAGTTCCTCATCTGCGCCAGCCGCATTCCCCAATGGGACCGCAAATACACCGCCTTCGGCGAACTGGTGGGCCAGGAGTCTTTCCAAACCCTCGAAAAGCTGCAGAAACAACCCACCGACCCGGATGGCCGACCCCTCGAAAAAGTCTACATGCGAGAGGTCCGCATCGTGGACGCCCCCCGAATTCAAAGCCCCGCAGCCAAACAGTGACAGGCTATGACAGTCCTGGCGCCGGTCGCCTCCGCACCTCAACAGGATCCAGCCTCACTCGGCCGCCGGGGCGCCCAATCGTTTGATGGCGTTGGCTGCGTCGGTGTCGCCCGGGTTCCGCTTCAGCGCCAGGCCATAATGAACCAAGGCCTCGTCGAACCGTTTAAGACGTTCCAGCACCGAAGCCAATTGATAATTCACTTCGACAAGCTGTGGATTCAGCGCCAAGGCAGCCTCGAACTGCTCGACCGCCTGGCCCAGCCGATTCGTTCGGGCATAGGCCAAACCCAGGTTGTAACGCATCTCAGCCGAGCTGGGGGCGCCTTCGACCGCCCGCTCAAAGAACACCACAGCCGGCTCGATCCGATCCTGACGGGCCAAGGCGCTGCCCAGGTTGCCCCAAGCCATCGCATCGAGTTCCCGCTCGGGATTGATCGGCCAATTCACCGCCACCCCCGCCGCCAAGGCCACACCCACGCCCGCCAGAACACGACGACGGTCCGAACGTCGCCACGCGTTTAACAACTCCACCAGCCCAGCCCCAGCCAACAGGACCAGGGCTGGCACCAGGGGATAGCGATAGCGCCCAAACACAAAGAACAGCGCCACCGCACCAGCCATGGCCAGCACCATCGCGTACAGCAGCCACAGTCGGCGCCAGCACGGCCGGGTCAGCCACACCCCCATAGCGGCAGCCGGCACCAGCACGCCGAAGTGAAACAGCCCGCCCAACGTCCCCAACAACCAGGACCACTCCGCGTAGACATTGTAGCTTTCGGTGTCCGGAATCTCGTAGGCGTTCCACACCATCAGCCACTTGTGGACCATCAGTTTCAACCAGGCCCCGGGCTGATGGCGGATGTACGCCCAGGATCGGTCCAGCCAATAGTCCGACACTTCATCCGGTGACAAGCTGCGTCCCAACGCTTCCTCAGCCATCCGGGTTGCGTCAGCCTGCTCGAACTCCGGCGTTTCGTGGCCTGGGACCAGTGGGCGATACCGCCCCGTCGCTTCGGGATTGTTGCCCACGAAAAAGTTCGGCCCTAACTGCACGGTCGTCAGACTGAACCCCCCACCCAGTAGCCGGTTTCGCAAACCCACAGGCCCCAGCAACACCGCCAGCCCCAGCAACGTCAGGGCCAGGTTCCGGATCCTTTGGGACGCCCTCAACGACGGGTGCCCCAGCCACAACCAGGCTGCGATCACCGGCGCCAGGACCAGGGCGTTTTCCCGGGTCAAAGCGAAAAGCGCCAACACCAACCCGATGGCCACCGGTTTGAGGCGCCCCGGACGGCACTGTTGCCAGGCCAATGATGCCAGCAATAAGCATCCCAAGAACTCGGCCAGCGCCGTCTTTTGGATGAGCCCGTCCACAAACAGGGCCGGCCCGTAGACCGCCAGTATGCCGGCTGACCACAGCCCCGCCCGCCGGTTGAAAAAGCCCGCCCCCGCCAAGCCGATCAAACCGCAGGACAAAGCCCCCATCAGGCACTGCACCACCCGAACGCCAAATAGGCCGGTGCCGATCGAGGATTTGACCAGGGCCAGGAAGTATGGATACGCCGGCGCCTGGTAGAACGGCTCGGTGCCTAAAAAACCGCCCGTGCGGATACGGTCCGCCCAGGCGTTGTACGCCTGCGCGTCCGAGACCAGGGCCTCGAAAAATGGAATGCTTTCAATTTGCAGCAGGTAAAACAAACGTAGCAAGAACGCGCCCAAGACGATGCCGCCCAATACCGCAATCGACCTACCCGTTAGGGGCTCGGCCGGCACTGGGCCGGCCGCATCGCGGAGTGGCTCGGACTTGGACCTTCGTCGCGTGGGCACGGGCGCATCATAACCGCGCGGGTCGCCCAACCCGAAACAGACCCGGCGAATCGGCCGGGTAAAAGCAAAGAATCCGGGCGGCGACCAAACCCTCACATGTCGGGCACCTTGGGGTCGCCGTCCGGATTCCGGAGGGAGGAGGAACGAAGCCTTTTGTTGAATCGTAGGCTTCCAAAATCGGCGGCAAGTTGTCAATTTTGTCGGATCATGTAGGCGTCAGCTCGGGGCAGTCACCCAGGATACGGCCAAGACACGACTCTGCCACCAGATGGGTGCCCCGCGCCCGGCGCGAATCTTGAATCCCGCGGCGCATTAAAGTAACGTCTGGGCTATCTTAACGGGCTGAATCGTCAGGGGCCTTCCGGCCAAAGGGATCGCGTCGAATCTTGCAATGGGCAGGCCCGGCCAAGTGAACCAGAAACGGGTGAAATGCCTCGGCCATGGCGGAGCCATACGTTTCGTACAAGCGGGCGAAGTTCTCCACCAGGCTGCCGACCGACCGGTGTTACACCGCCGGCCATTATTGGCTGGCCGGCCATAGCCCAGGGGTCTGGCGGATCGGCCTGACCAAGTTCGCATTGCGGTTTCTCGGCGAATTGGTGGAATACGACTTCGAGGTTCAGCCCGGCGCAGAGCTTGAAGTCGGCCAGGTCATCGGGTGGCTGGAGGGCTTCAAAGCCGTGACCGATCTATACTGTCCCATGGCTGGGCGGTTTGCCGGGCCCAACACTGATCTGGAGAAGACCCTCGCGTTGGTCCAGTCCGACACCTATGACCGCGGATGGCTCTACTCCGTCGAGGGCCAACCCTCGGACGATTGCCTGGACGCCACGCAATACGCCGCGGCGTTGGACCAGACCATCGACGAGATGACCGGGAGAAGCGCATGACCCCTCACGACGCCCAAGTGGCCCGCTATATCATGGTCGGAGGTTTCCTGGGGGCCGGCAAAACCACGGCCGTCGCCCAACTGGCCAGGCACCTGACCGCCAAGGGCATGCGCGTGGGGCTCATCAGCAACGACCAAAGCACCGGCCTGGTCGATACCACCATGCTTCGGTCTCAGGGCTTTAGCGTCGAGGAGATCGCCGGCGGTTGCTTTTGCTGCCGCTTCAATTCGCTGCTCGAAGCCGCCGAGAAACTGACCGCCCGCACCAAGCCCGACGCGTTCATCGCCGAACCGGTGGGCAGTTGCACCGATTTGATTGCCACGGTCAGTTACCCCCTGCGACGCATCTACGGCCATCGCTTTACGACCGCCCCCCTCAGCGTACTGGTCGATCCGGCGCGGGCCGCTAGAATCTTTGAGCTGGCACCGGGCAGATCGTTTTCGCCCAAGGTCGTCTACGTCTACCGCAAACAGTTGGAAGAGGCTGACATCATCGTGGTCAACAAGGTTGACGCCGTGGATGAGAATCTTCGCCGAAAGCTGGTCGATGCCCTGGCGACGACCTTCGATCGGGCGAACGTGGTTTGCTGCTCGGCCCGCGAGGGGACCGGCCTGGCGCCCTGGTTCGACCGGCTCTTGAAGGCCACCCCGCGCAGCGACCCAGCCATGGACCTGGACTATGATCGCTACGCCGACGGCGAAGCCTTGCTGGGCTGGCTGAACTGTTCGATTCGGCTGTCGGCAAAGGCGCCCATCGACGGCAATACGCTGCTGGTCGAGTTGGCCGGCCGAATTGGTGACAGGCTCCGGCAGGACGTGCTCGACGTGGCCCACCTCAAAATGACCTTGGAGGCCGACCCGCACCAAGCCGGCCTTGGCGTCGTGAGCGTGGTCAGCCTCGATGCGGCGCCCGACGTGCGTGAATCGCTGCTCGATGACGTCGGCGCCGCCAACCTGATCGTCAACCTTCGGGCTGAGGGCGATCCGGACCTGCTCCGCCAAGTGACCCTCGAAAGCGTGCAAGCCTGTGCCCAAGCCCGCCCGGGGCTGGCGTTGACCGTCGAGCACATGGAGCATTTTCGACCCGCCAAGCCAACACCCACCCATCGAGTCGAGGCTGTGGTATGAGCGACGGCCCGGCACGCATCCTGTATTGCAACTGCACCTACGCCAAGGTGGTTCCAGCCGACACCAAGGCCCGGGTGCTCCAGGCTTTGAGCGCCGCCGACGTCGAGTTCGAGGCAGTAGCCGATTTGTGCGACATGTCCGCCCGCAAGGACCCCGCCCTGAAACAGATCGCCCAATCGACCGGGTCGATCAAGATCGCAGCCTGTTATCCCCGGGCGGTCAAATGGCTCTTTCATGCGGCTGGGGCCCCCATTGCCGAGCAAGGCGTCGAGATTCTCAACATGCGAGATCTGCCCGCCGACGACATCGTCCCGCTGATGCTTAACGGAAAAGCCATGACCTCGGATCGCCCGCAATGAGTCATCTGGACGGACCCATCCTCCGCCTGGCACTGTACGAAGGGCCCGGCTGTCTGCGCCTCGATGCCGGCGAACGGTTTGAGCTTCTGTCAGCCCTGTTGGATGGTGGTCATCGCGTCACGCTGCTGCACCACGATTCGCCGGTGCCCAAGATCGACGCTTCAGGCTGGCCGCTTCTGGTGCTGGGCCGATCCGACGATGCCCAGGCCCTACCGGCATGGATCGCCGAGCCGAGCGAATCCGTCCGGTTTCAGGACATCGGCACGATGCAGGCCGATCAGTTGCTCGCCCGCATTGGCCAGGTGCTGGCCGAATTGAAAGCCCGCCAGCCCGGGCAATGGAAACCCTGGTTCCCGGTCATCGACTTCGATCGCTGCACCAACTGCATGCAGTGCCTGAGCTTCTGCCTGTTCGACGTCTATGCGGTGAACGACAAGGAACAGATCACCGTCCAAAACCAGGACAACTGCAAGACGGACTGTCCCGCCTGTTCCCGCGTCTGCCCCGAGGTGGCCATCCTTTTCCCCAAATACGGCAAAGGGCCCATCAACGGCGACGTGGTCCGCCAGGCGGACATCCAGCGCGAAGCCATGAAGGTCGATGTGTCCGCCCTGCTGGGCGGCGACATCTATGCCGCCCTGCGGACGCGGCAGCGCGAAGCTAGAAAGCGCTTCTCCACCGAACGCGACGAGTCCAAAGCCCTGCTGGAGCGCAAGCGCTGCCTGAAAAAGCTCCAAGTCGATCTGGACATCCCCGACGAAGTTCTGATGAGCCTGCCGTCCGTCGGCGACATCGAGGAACGCGCCGCCCGGGCCAAGGAAAAAGCCACCCTCCGGCAGGCCCGCTCCCAAACCGTCAAAGACCAACGACCAGCCCCCTCCCTCGAAGAGTGGGGCATCTAGGAAACCCGATGCTGCCGGCACTGGCCTATCGAATGTTGTCCTCCACCGACGCCCGGTTGCTCTGGAAGTTCGCCTACAACTTCGGCTATAAGGGCATGCGCTCGGTCCAGCGGTTCAAGAAACGCCTCAAGAACGGGCAGACCTTTCCCCCCTTCCTCTACATCTCCATCACCAACAGTTGCAACCTCCGCTGCACCGGGTGCTGGATCGACGTCGAGGCGCCCCAGTCGGTCATCAACCTGGAAGAAATGAACCGCCTGATCGTCAACGCCAAGAAACACGGCAACAGCTTCTTCGGCATCCTGGGCGGCGAACCCTTCATGCACCCCGAGCTGCTCGATATTCTCGGGGCCCACCCGGACTGCTATTTCCAGATATTCACCAACGGCCAATTCATCACCGACGCAGTTGCCGCCCAAATGCGCCGCATCGGCAATGCCACGCCGCTCATCAGCGTCGAGGGCACCGAGATGGTCAGCGATCAGCGCCGCGGGCGCCCCGGTGTGCTCAACAAAACCCTGGCCGGCATCGATGCCTGTATCCGTCACCGCCTCATCACCGGCGTGGCCACCAGCGTCTGCCAGACCAACATCGACGACCTGGTCACCGAGTCCTGGATCGACGCCCTGATTCGGCGCGGCGTTCACTATGCCTGGTTCCACACCTACAGGCCCGTGGGCCCCGACGCCGCCCCGGAATTGGCCTTGCGGCCCGAGCAGGTGCTGAAGGTCCGCCGGTTCGTGGTCGAGATGCGCAAGAAAAAACCGATCGGTTTTGTGGACGCCTATTGGGACGATAAGGGCCAGGCCCTGTGCCCGGCCGCGGTCGGCATCAGCCACCACATCGGGCCCTGGGGCGACGTCGAACCCTGCCCCATCATCCAATTGGCCACCGAGACCATCCACGACCACGACGGCGATCTCTTCAAGACCCTGACCGAGTCAGCCTTTCTGAAAGACTTCCGCGAGACGGCCGCTAGCACCACCCGCGGCTGCATCGTGCTCGAACGCCCCGATCTGCTCACCAAACTCGCCCAGGACCACGGGGCCCGCGATACCACCGACCGCAAGAAAATGATGGACGAGTTGCAGACCATGCAACCGCTCAATAGCCAGCACAATCCCGGTAACGAAATCCCCGAGGACCATTGGATGTACCGCTTCGCCAAGAAACACTGGTTCTTTGGGTTTGGAGCCTATACCTGACCCCCGGCGCCGCCGGGCCACGGCGCCGACCCGGACATCCAAAAGGGAAGGGTTTTGCGAAATGATCGTCCCCAACGATACGAATCCACCGAACGCACCCACCAACGGCAACGGCCAAGTTTCCGGAGGCTTGCGGGGTCTGCCCCTGCTGACCCTGCCGCCAAAAGTCCCCAAGCAGTCCGATCGGCCCACACAATCCAACATCCCCGACGACCGGGCGGTGCGCGATCGGCTCAATCGCCTGGCCACCGCCTACATCCAGAAAAACCAGGTCGTGCCTCCGCTGGTCATGGACGAGCTGCGCGATCACACCGTGGCCCTTCGCCGATTGGCCGGCGTCGATGCCCTATTCGACGACTACATCGCCGTCCTGGTCAACAACGCCGCCTGGTCGGACACGCTGGCCCAGATTCCTTATGACCGCCGACTACTGCTGGTCCCCAAATGTTTACGCCTCGAAGAGCTTTGCCCCGCCCCCTTCGACGAGTTCGGCCTGCTGTGCCGCGAGTGCAACCTGTGCTCCTTGCACGACCTCACCGTCGAGGCTGAACGCCTGGGCTATGCCGTGCTGGTGGCTGAGGGTTCCGCCATCGTCCGCAAGATGGTGGAGACCGGACGCATCGAAGCCATCGTCGGCGTCAGTTGCCTCAACGTCCTCGAGAAGTGTTTTCCCCATCTCGAAGCCACGGCTGTGCCCGGCGTGGCCATCCCCCTGCTTCAGGACGACTGCGCCAACACCAGCGTCGACCTCGATTGGGTCTGGGACGTCATCCACTTAACCTCCGACGACCACACCTACCGGCTCAACCTGGACCAGCTCAAACGCGACGTCCAAAGTTGGTTTGAGCTGCCCTGTCTCGAGACCCTCATGGGGCCCGCCCAATCCGACACCGAACGCATCGCCCGCGATTGGCTGACCCGGGCCGGCAAACGCTGGCGACCCTACCTGACAACCTGCGTATACCTGGCCTCCAAGGGCGATCGGTCCGAGCAGCAACCGCCCATCCCCGACGACCTCCGCAAACTGGCCGTGGCCGTCGAGTGTTTCCACAAAGCGTCCCTCATCCACGACGACATCGAAGACGACGACGACCTGCGCTATGGGCAACCGGCCCTTCACACCCAACACGGCATGCCC
Organism: Phycisphaerae bacterium; assembly: GCA_046754265.1. Classification (GTDB taxonomy): domain Bacteria; phylum Planctomycetota; class Phycisphaerae; order UBA1845; family UBA1845; genus OFTM209. The sequence continues at coordinate 9,185 of JBHHVM010000003.1, read as the reverse complement.
GTCGCCCTCAACGTCGGGGACTTTTTGCTGGGCGAAGGGTATCGCCTGATCGGCGAGCTCGATCACGACCCCGCCCTCAAGGTGGACATGCTCCGCACGGCTGCCGACGGCCATCTGAGCCTCAGCCGCGGCCAAGGGGCGGAGCTGTGCTGGGCCCGCCAGCCCGGGCCGCTGAGCTCGCTTCAAGTGCTGGACATCTTCCGCCAGAAGACCGCCCCAGCCTTCGAGGTCGCCTTGCGCCTGGGGGCGTTTTACGCCGGTGTTGATGCCGAAACGCTTCAGGTGCTCCACGAATACAGCGAGTCGTTGGGCATCGCCTACCAGATTCGCGACGACCTGGAAGATTTTTCGGGCGACGGCGACTCGCACGACCTGCGCGATCTGCGACCTTCGGTCATCCTCTCCATCGCCCACAAACGGGCTGTCCCCGGGCCCGAAGCCGATCTGATTGCCTCCCTTTGGAGTCGAAAGTGCAACTACGACGACGTGGCCGAGGAGGTCCAACGAATCCTCAGCCAGCGCGGCGTCACCGAAAAAGCCTCCGAATTGCTCGAGGCCTATCGCGTGCAAGCCATCCGTTCCTTGCGTATCCTGGGCAACCCCACCCTCAAAGGGCTGTTGCGCAGGGTGGTCGGGAAGATTTTTGGCGAGCACGCTATCGAGGGCTATTGCAGTGAGTTTGAGGCTCGAAATGCTCCAAGTGGCCAGGCTGGCGCCGAAACTGCTGCTTGAAGCAGGCCCACGGGTGGTCGAATTCCTGACCCGACAATTCAATGCCGACGGCGGGGCCAAGGGCCGTTCGGGCCAAAGCGATCTGTATTACACCGTCTTTGCCCTGGAAGGTTTGATCGCCATGCAGGCCCCCCTACCCACCGAAGCACTGCAAGCCTACCTCCGCACCTTCGCCGACGGACCGGATCTCGACCTGGTGCATCTAACCTGCCTGGCCCGCTGCTGGGCGGCGCTGCCTTCGGGCAGTCTCGATGCCGAAACCGCCCAAAGCCTGCTCCAACGCATCGAGGCCCATCGCAGCCGCGACGGCGGTTACCATCCCTCACCCGGCGCGCCGACCGGCACCGTGTATCACGCCTTCCTGGCCTTTGGCGCGTATCAGGATCTGAATGGCCAACCGCCCCAACGTGATCGGTTGTGTCAATCTCTGTCAACCCTGCGTACCGACGACGGCGCTTTTGCCAATGACATGGCCGTCAAGATCGGCACCACGCCGGCCACCGCCGCAGCCGTGACCCTGATGCGCCATCTTGACATCGAAGTCCCGCCCGAGGTCGGGCTGTGGCTGCTTGCCCAATGCACGCCCGACGGCGGCTTCTTAGCCTCGCCCCAAGCTCCGATGCCCGATCTGCTGTCCACCGCCACCGCCCTGCACGCCCTCGGTGGCTTGGACGTTTCGACCCATCCGGTCAAAGAGGCCTGCCTGGACTTCATCGATTCCCTATGGACCGGGCGGGCCTTCTGTGGACACTGGGCCGACGACGTCACCGACAGCGAATACACCTACTACGCCCTGCTGGCCCTGGGGCATTTGAGCCTGTAACCCATGCCCATCGATCACCCACAGCTCGACCGGACGTTGCAAGCCGCCCGCCAACGGCTGCTGGATGCGCGAACACAGTCGGGGCACTGGGTGGGCACCTTGTCCAGCAGCGCCCTGTCCACGGCCACGGCTGCGTGCGCCCTCGAATTGCTCGGCCGGTCCCGTCCCGAATACCAATCGCTCGTCTCCAGCGCGCTAATTTGGCTGGCCGACCATCAAAACCGCGACGGGGGCTGGGGCGACACGCCATCGAGCCCCAGCAACATCAGCACCACCGTCCTGTGCTGGGCAGCCCTGGGCGTCAACCCCGACCTGCAACGCAAACACGACCTAACCGGGCAGCGCGCCGAACGATGGATTGCCGAACGGGCAGGCGGTCTGGACCCCCAGTGCCTCGCCTTGGCCCTTGGCAAAGTCTATGGTCCGGACAAGACCTTCTCTGTGCCCATCCTGACCATGTGCGCCCTGTCCGGTCGATTGGGGCCCGACCGTCAAGCCTGGAAGTTCGTCCCGTCCCTGCCCTTCGAGTTGGCAGCCTGCCCCCGCTCCTGGTTCTCCCGGCTGGGGCTGCCGGTGGTTAGCTATGCCTTGCCCGCCTTGATCGCCATCGGGCAGGCCCGCCATCACCGCAGGCCCAGCTCCAACCCCATCGCCCGAGGCCTCCGCAACCTCCTGTGCAGTCGAACCCTGCGCATCCTGGCTGACATTCAACCGGCTGGCGGGGGGTTCCTCGAAGCCGCCCCTTTGACCAGCTTCGTGGTCATGAGCCTGGTCTCGGCGGGCCTGGCCGATCATCCCGTCGTTGGCCGAGGCGCCGCCTTCCTGACCGAGACCGTTCGCGACGACGGCAGTTGGCCCATCGACACCAACTTGGCCACCTGGGTGACAACCCTGGCCATCAACGCCCTCAGCGAGTGTGGCACTGGTTTTCAACCAGTGGAACCGAGCGCCCATCTGACCGATTCCGACCGCGCCCGCCTGCGGGCCTGGCTCTTGGACCAGCAATACAAGACCCTGCACAATTACACCCAGGCCGCCCCCGGCGGGTGGGCCTGGACCGACCTGTCCGGCGGAGTGCCCGACGCCGACGACACCGCCGGCGCCCTGCTGGCCCTCAAACATCTGGGCGACGACGTTTCAAGGGACGACCTTCACCGGGCTGTGACTGCCGGCGTCGGTTGGCTGGCGGACCTGCAAAACAAAGACGGCGGCATGCCCACCTTCTGCCGCGGCTGGGGCAAGCTGCCCTTCGATCAAAGCACCCCCGACCTGACCGCCCACGCCCTTCGCGCCTGGTCCGCCTGGCACACGGTGTTGCCGCACGCACTGCAAAGGCGCATCGCCACCGCCCGCACCTCAGCCATCCGATACCTGCGCCGAGCTCAGCGGGACGATGGCGCTTGGGTGCCGTTGTGGTTCGGCAATCAACAAGCCCCACAGCAACAAAACCCCCTGTACGGCACCACCCGTGCGCTCCTCTCTTTGGCCAACCTGCCCGATTGCGATTCGATGCGCCGAGCGGGGCTCGATTGGCTGTTGACCGCCCAGCATGCCGACGGTGGATGGGGCGGCCACAGTTCCGTACAACCCTCCATCGAGGAAACCGCCCTGGCCCTTGAAGCTCTCACCACGTTGGCCCAGCGGCATGGCGACCCAACCCTGACCGACGCCATCGCCAAGGGCACCGCCTGGCTCATCGAAAACACCGCGTCCGGGACGCGGTTCGACCCCACGCCCATCGGCCTTTACTTCGCCAAGCTGTGGTACGATGAGCGCCTGTACCCCTTGATCTTCACCGTCTCGGCCCTGAAGCGTGTGCAGTCAACGCAGTCGGCTGCCGGACCGACTCAATCACCCCAGCCGGCGGACGTCTCATGACCGACTCCCTCATTTATCTCGACAACAACGCCACCACGCCGATGGATCCCCGTGTGTTCGAAGCCATCAAACCCTATTTCCTCGAACAGTTCGGCAATGCCGCGAGCCGGCACCACCGCCTCGGCTGTCAGGCCGCCCAAGCCGTCGAAACGGCTCGAAGACAGGTCGCCGACGTGATCGGTGCCGACCCCCGCGAAATCATCTTCACCAGTGGAGCCACCGAATCGGTCAATCTCGCCATCCAGGGAGCGGCAGCCTCAAAGGCCTATGCCCGCAAGTCGCGCCACATCGTCACCGCCCACACCGAGCACCCAGCCGTCTTGGATACCTGCCGTCAACTGGCCCGCAACGGTTTCGACATCACCTTTCTGCCCGTCGATAGTCAAGGTTGCCTCGATTTGGATCGACTGACCCGCTGCGTCACCGATCAGACCCTGCTGGTCTCGATCATGCACGCCAACAACGAGATAGGCTTGATCCACCCCATCGCCGAGGTAGGCCGAATATGCCGCGAAAGAGGGGTCCTGTTCCACACTGATGCCACCCAGTCCTTCGGCAAGGAACCCCTCGACGTCAGAGCCGCCCACATCGACTTGCTGAGCCTCTCGGCCCACAAAATCTACGGCCCCAAGGGCGTCGGAGCCCTGTACGTCCGCCGGGCCGGTCCACGGGTGCGCTGCCAGGCCCTCATCCACGGTGGAGGCCACGAGCGAGGGCTTCGCTCCGGAACCCTCAACGTGCCCGGCATCGTCGGGCTGGGTGCCGCTGCCAAATTGTGTCAGCAAGAGATGCACGCCGAGCAACACCGCATCCGTCAGCGACGAGACCACCTGCAATCTGCCCTGTTCTCACGAATCCAAGGCGTGGTCCTGAACGGTCACGCCCAGGACCGCCTGGCCAATACGCTTAACGTGAGCTTCGACGGCGTCGACGGCGACGACCTGATGCAAGCCATGCCCGACGTCGCCCTTTCCTCCAGTTCCGCCTGCACCAGCGCCCAGCTCCAGCCCAGCCACGTCCTGGGCGCCATGGGGGCCAGCGACCAGCGCATGCAGCAAAGCGTGCGCATCTCGCTGGGGCGCTTCACCACGGCCGAGCAGATCGAACACACCATCAAGAGCTTCGAATCCGCCGTAGCGCAATGCCGACAATCGTGCTAAGTAGCTGTCGCATTAGCCTTTTGGGGGGATCTTCACCTTGACGACCATGCGATGCGTCAACCGAGACCGTGCCGCCCGGCCCCGGAACCGGGACGGATCTCAGGTGGGTCGAATCCGCCCTTCGACCAGTTGCAGCACGCGGTCGGCCCGCTTGGCGATGTTGGCATCATGGGTCACCATGATGATGGTTTGACCGTCCCGGTGCAGCCGGCCCAAAACCTCGAGGATCCCTTCCCCGGTCTTGGCATCCAGGTTGCCGGTCGGTTCGTCGGCCAGCAGCAACTTAGGCCGATTGACGATGGCCCGGGCGATGGCTGCCCGTTGCCGCTCTCCCCCCGACAATTCGCTCGGCTTGTGTCTGATCCGCTCGCTCAGGCCGACCGCCTGGATGACTTCGCGTGTCATCTCGCGACACCGCCGGGCGGCCGACGCCCAGCCCAGGAGCGAATGGCCCACCATGTGCGGCAGCAGGATGTTCTCAAAGACGTTCAGTTCCGGCAATAGATGATAAAACTGAAACACAAAGCCGACATCGGTATTCCTCAAGTGCTCCTGCTCGCGGCGGGGCAGGTCGAAAACGCTTCGGCCCTCGAACTGGACGCCGCCTTGGTCGGGCAGGTCCAGGGCCCCTAGAATGTGCAGCAGGGTGCTTTTGCCGCTGCCGCTGGCCCCCATGATGGCCACGAATTCGCCGGGGTCGGCCTTGAAGGTCGCCCCGCGCAAGACCTTCAAGAGCGATCGGCCCAGTTGATAGGTCTTGCACACGCCGTCGGCCTGGATCAGGGTCTTGCTCATCTTTCTCTGGGCGTCGTCCTATTCATATCGCAGGGCGTTGACCGGCCAAACCCGCGCCGCCAGGATGGCTGGGATCAATGCCCCGAGCATCGAAGCCAGAATCGCCACCACGACGATGGTCCCAGCCTCAGCCGAATTGACCTGGTTGGGAATGCGGTCGAACGTATAAACGTCGGGGCTCCAGACGCGCAAAGCGGGGTTCAACTTGGCCAGAACATCCTGAATCTCGTTGATGTAGCGCACAAAATAAACCCCAGCCACGGTGCCCAGGATCGAACCGACCACGCCGACGGCCGCTCCGTAGGCGATGAAGATCCAGGCCACCCCCGCGCTGGAGGCGCCCAGGCTCTTGATGATGCCGATGTCGCGGATCTTCTTTTCGACCACCATATAAAAGATGCAGCCAATCAGCACGATGGCCACGATGCTGACCACGCCGAACAGGATGGTGACCAGCACCTTTTCCTTTTCGACGGCCTGGATGAAGGGGCGCTGCCGCTCTTCCCAGGTCTCGACGCTGACAAAATCCAGCAGCCGGGCGTCGACGCTGTCGGGATCGATGGACAGATTGGCCCGAAACTCCTGCCAGGTTTCTTCGACCTGCTTGCGGACCTGGGCGGTATCGAGCCCCTCGACCAGACGGACCAAGAGCTGCGAGGTCCGGGCCGGGGTGAAACCACCGTCCACCTTTTCCTGCCGGTCCATGCGCAGCGTCTTTTGAACCAGGCCGAAATCGGCGTAGACACACACGCTGTCGATTTCGTAGACCCGGGTGCGGGAATCATCGGCGTAGCGGGTGGCTAAGGTGATGGATCCTTCGCCGCTGACCCGTCCACCAGCCGTCACCGGCAATAACGTCAACAGAACCTGCGACCCTACGGGATAGTGACGCAGGTAGGCACCGGTTTCGGTGCGATCGTTGATGACGTCACAGCCAATGATCAGTCCGGGCAACTCGCCCGATTCGCCATCCCGGCCCCCCATGTAGGCCGGGGGTCCGAAATTCTGTGCGAACACCCGCTCGCCCGGAAGCGGCGAATAGGGCATCTCGTCGTATTTAGCGATCTGCTCGGGGGTGGCCGAAGCCCGCCAACGCTGGTTGGCAGCTTCGAATTCAGGGGGCAGTCGGCGGTTGCCGCGTTCGTCGAAGCCGGCCACCGGCTGAAGCTGCGGGCTCAGGCGCGTGGTCCCCGGAAAGAACGTGTCGTAGTACAGGCCGGCGGCAAAATCGTTGACTTGCTCGTATTCGTCCAGGTGAACGCCCAACACGCGAACCGGCTTGGTGTAGTTGGTTTCCTGCACGCGCAGGATGCCGTAGTTGTAGATGACCGGCGTCACAGCCAGGACCTGCTCGGGCATCTGGGTTCGCAGATATTGGGCGAATTCGTCGTAATAGGCAAACCCCTGCAGCGAGCCGTTGTCCACCACAATGTCCGACAGCAGCCCGCGGGAGCGCTCCTTGACCATTTCCAGGAAGCCGCCCATGACGCTGATGACCACCAGCACCATGAAGACACAAAGCGTCACGCTGGCCACCGCAAATAGAGCGATGATCCGTCTGCGAAGATACCGAAGGGAGAGGAACAGCTTGTACATTGACTGTGCTGCCGGAAGCACCGGCCCTTCTGGTGACGAGGGATAGTCAGACTGACGACGCCAACCGACTCACCGGCTTGTGGATCGCGTCCGGGGATCGCCGACTTTTTCCGGGTGCTGCGCCTCGCACTCCCGGATACGCCTGGCCAATTCATCCAGATCATTCTCACACGACTCGAACAACTCGCGGCGTCTGAGTCGAACTTCGTCGATCAAAGGATCCGGCTGACAAACGGGTTGATCTTCTTGAATCATGGTTCGTCCTCACTCCAAAGCATCTCGGGAGTGACTATCTGAGGGGTTAGAAGTCCAAGACGCCGATTGATTTCGGTTAAGTGTCTCGTTTTGTTGGGATTGGCCAAGTGCCTGATGTTCCATGTCAAGAGAAAATCCATTTCGCACACGCACGCGGCAGCCAAATGGATAGCGTCGCCGGTCAGGCTCCTAGGTACCAACCGTTCTCGCACATACCGCCGGGCCACGGCAAACATCTCATCGGTCGTTGCAAGGCGCGGCAATGATTCAACGAGCATCAACGAATCGTTTTGACCCGGCCAATCTCCCTGTTTGAGTTCAAGAACCACACTGTCAGACGTCCATGCGTCATAACGACCGATTTGCTGCTTCCACCACTCTCGGGTCACTTTTTTGCGATAGACGCTTCCCGGATCACGTCGCGCCGTCACGTAGGCACTCGGAACGGTCGTCTCTATGTAAACACTGGCCATACCGATCTATTGTACCACGCTGGAGCCGTAAGGACTATTCTAGGACTTCTCGTTGGAGCGGGAACAGGATCACGTCGCGGATCGACTGGCTGTTGGTCAGGAGCATGACCAGGCGGTCCAGGCCCACGCCCAGGCCTCCGGCTGGGGGCATGCCGTATTCGAGGGCTTGGATGAAATCGTGGTCCATGACGGCCATGGTTTCGTCGCCTTCGCCGGCCACCTGGCGTTGTAGGTTCTCTTCCTGGACGGCCGGGTCGTTGAGTTCGGTGTAGGCGTTGCCCAGTTCCATGCCGGCGACGAAGGCTTCGAAGCGCAGGGCGATGTTGGGATCGTCGGGATGGCGGCGGGTCAGCGGGCAGATGGCCGCGGGGTAGTCGTAAACGAAGACCGGGTCGATCAGGTGGTGTTCGACGGTTTCTTCAAACAGCTCGTTGACCAGCACGTCGTGGTCCAGGCCGGCGGATGGATCGTCGGAATCGGATTTGCCCACTTTCTTGACCAGCCTTTGATAGACGCCCAGTTCTTTGGCTTTGGCCAGGACAGCCTGCTTGTCGCCCATGTCCACACCGGCATATTGGCGGAGCAGGTCGGCATATTTCGCCCGGCGCCAGGGAATGGTGAAGTCGAGCTCGATGTCGCCGTAGGGGCGCTTGGCGTGGCCGTCGAGTTTTGCGATGGCAGCCGCGGTCATGCCTTCGACGTGTTCCATCATCACGTTGTAGTCGGCATAGGCCTGGTAGAGTTCGACCATGGTAAACTCGGGGTTGTGTTTGGGGCTGATGCCTTCGTTGCGGAAGTTGCGGGAGACCTCGAAGACGCGCTCCAAGCCGCCCACCAGCAGGCGTTTGAGGTACAGCTCGGGGCTGATGCGGAGGAAGAGGTCGCGGTGCAGGGTGTTGTGGTGGGTGGTGAAGGGTCGAGCAGCCGCCCCGCCGTAGATGGGCTGAAGGGTGGGCGTCTCGACTTCGTAATAGCCGCAGCCGGTCAGATACTCGCGGACAGCCTGGATGATGAGGCTTCGCTGTTTGAAGACCTCGCGGACGTCCGGGTTGGCGAAGAGATCGACGTAGCGCGTGCGGTAGCGGAGCTCGACGTCGGTTAAGCCATGCCATTTTTCCGGTGGCGGGCGCAGGGCTTTGGACAGCATGGTCACGCCGTCGGCCCAGAGGGTCAGTTCGCCGGTCTTGGTTTTGCCCAAGGCGCCGTCGGCCCCGATGATGTCGCCGAGGTCGAAGAGCTTGATGGCGGGCCAATGTTCTTTGAGCAGTTTCTTGGACAGGCCAAGCTGGAGGTCGCCGGTGCCGTCGCGGACGGTAAGGAAGATGAGGTTGCCCATGACCCGCTGGAGGACGATGCGCCCAGCCACCCGGGCCCGCTGGTCGTCCAGGATTTGGCCGGCTTCGAGGTTGAGCGGCTCAGCCCGGTCGCGCAGCTCTGCGATGGGCTGGATGTCGTCCAGACGCCGGCCATAGG
>JBHHVM010000002.1:0-37367 GCA_046754265.1 Phycisphaerae bacterium | reverse complement strand
ATCAGGGCCAGTCGCTGGGCCAGTTGGACGAACGCGGCCTAATGGACCGGCTCGAAAAAAGCACCGAGCGGATCGGCCTTCGACCCGCATTGGCCCAAAGCCGCACCGTCGCCCGGCAAGCGTATCAGTTGCGCCGCAGCCGGGAAGAGTTGGCCAGGGTTCTGCGGGCCCAGAGACAGGTCGCGGCACTGGGACGCTTTCGATCCCAGGGAACCGAAGTCCCCTTCGGCTTTGATGATCGGAGCGACTCGCTACCCGCCCTGCGGATCGATACGCCCGCGGGCAGGTCGGTCCTGCTGCGGGGTTTTATCGATCGCGTCGACCTGGCTGAGTTGGCCGACGAGCTGCTGGGTGTGGTCATCGACTACAAGCGCACCACCGGCAAACGATTGGAGTGGGCCAGGGTCTACCACGGACTGTCCCTGCAATTGATCGGCTATCTGCTGGCCCTGGCTGAGCAGGGCCGGACGTTGGCAGGCCGACCTATTCGCCCGATCGGGGCCTTCTACGTCAGCCTGATCAGCGACTACGAGAAACTGAATCACCCCGACGAGTACGACGAGGTCAAACATTCCGATGCTAAGCAGTTGAGGCCTCGAGGTCTGCTGGACGTTGGCCGAATCGACGCTCTGGAGCGCGACTACGCCGGCGGTCAGGCCAGTGCCTACAACGTGCAGACCAAGGACGGGGTCATCCAATACTCCAACCGCTCCGATGCCGTCACGCCCGAACAGTTTTCCACTCTGCTAGAACACACGCGATACAAACTGGGCGAATTGGCCGACGGGATCCTGGACGGCGTGATTCAAGTGGCCCCCTATCGACTGAATAACTTCTCGCCCTGTCATTGGTGTTCGTATCGCAGTGTATGCCGCTTCGAGTTCGGGCAAGGCGGCCTCAGAGTGTTGCCCCGCCAATCGCAACCCCAGGTGTTGGATGCCGTCACCCAAGAAGCCTAGTGAATCGGGCGGGATTGCGTTTACGCCCGCCCAGAAGCAGGCCATCGAGACCGTGGGCCGCAACCTGGTGGTCACCGCGGCCGCCGGTTCGGGCAAGACGGCTGTGCTGGCGGAACGCTGCGCCCACCTGGTGTGCGATCTGCCAACGGCGCAGCGCTGCGGTGTGGACGGGCTGTGTGTGGTCACCTTCACCGACGCCGCGGCAGCCGAGATGAAGTCCCGCATCCTCGAGGCCATCCGCGCTCGGGCCCGCCAACGTCCCGGCGACGCCTACCTGCGCAGCCAAGCCGCCCTGATCGACACGGCGCAAATATCCACGCTGCACGCCTTTTGCCTGTGGATGTTGCGGCGCTGGTTCAGCGAAGCCTCAATCGACCCAGCCGCGACGTTGCTTCAAGCCGAAGAAGCCCGCCTGCTGCGAGCCGAGACCGTCGAATCCCTGTTCGAGGAACTGTATGACGCGTCGGACGAACTGGGGTACTCGTTTACCCGCCTGATCGACGAGTATGGCCTGGGTAAGGACGATGCCATTGCCAAGGCGGTCCTGGAGCTGGCCGATTTCGTCCGCAGCCTGCCCGATCCACAGGGCTGGCTGGACCGGGCCCGGCGAAGCGTCAGCCAAGGCGCCGATCAGACCCTGGCCTGGTTCGACGACCGCCTGCGCGACGAGATCGACCGACAGCATGAGCAGGTCCAAGCCATCGCGGCCTTCATCCAACAGGAACTGCCCATCGCCCGGCTCTATGGAGACAAACTCGAAGCCTATGCCGACGCACTGGCTGGCTGGTCGTCGTCGGATTATCAGGCTGTTCGCCGGGCCATTTCCGATTACAAGGTGAGCGCCGGATCCGGCGTGCGAAAAAATAAGTCGATGGACGATGCAGAAGTCGCCCAGATCGAGACCGCCCGCGATCTATTCAAGCGAATCAAGGATCACCTGTTTGACAAGCACCTGCTCCCACTGGCCCGATTCAGCCGCGACCAAGCCCTGGCGGGTCTACAAGCGGTCAGCCCCCACGTCTCCACGCTGTGCCGCCTGGCCCAGGTCTTCGCCGAGCGCTATCAACAGGCCAAGACGGACCTGGACGTGCTGGATTTTGCCGACTTGGAACACGGTGCTTACCAATTGCTCACCGGTCCGCCGACATCCACCGAGCCGCGAACTTCAGTTCGCGCGGCCCTTCGTGAGCGGTTTGCCTACGTCCTGGTGGATGAATTTCAGGACATCAATCCTCTGCAAGCCGAGATTCTGACCCTGGTCAGCCGCGACGAGCAACCCGACCAGCCGGGCAACTTCTTTTGTGTGGGCGACGTCAAACAGAGCATCTATCGCTTCCGCCTGGCTGAACCCGCAGTCCTGCAGCAGCGCGTCGACCAGGCCCAACGCCAACAATCCCAGGCCGGCTGCATCGCCTTGCAGGATAACTTTCGTAGCGTCCCTCCGTTGATCGACGGTCTTAACCTGCTGTTCGAGCGGTTGATGAGTCGCCGGATCGGCGGGGTGGACTACGACGACTTGGCCCGCCTGCGCCCGGGGCTTGCCGACCCGCAAACCGGTCCCGGCGCGGTTCCCCCTATCGAGCTGCACGTGCTCGAACGGCGTCTGCAAGATGACAATCACCGGGGCGATTCAGACTACGGGCCCCAAGTCGACCCCACCGACCCAGCCCAGTGGGCATCCATCGAACGAGAGGCCTACCTGATCGGACAGTTGATTCTCGACCTGCGGGCCCGATCCGAGCAGGCGGGCGGTGCGCCGGTGCCGTGGGATGACATGGCTGTGTTGATGCGGGCCACGCGATACACGGCTGGCCCGATGGCGGATATGTTGCGGCGAATGGGCATCCCCGCCCAGGCCGATGCCGGCGAAGCCTTGTTGGGCTCGACCGAAGTGCGAGACGTCTTGGCCCTGTTGGACGTGCTGGACAATCCCATGCAGGACATTCCCCTGGCGGCCGTCCTGCGATCCGGCGTCACCGGCATGGCACTGACCGAGGACGATCTGGTGGCCCTGCGCTGCCACGACAAGGCTGTGCCGTTTCACCGGGCGGTGCAGGATTATGGGCGGGCCGGCGCCGATGACGCATTGCAGGAGCGTTTGGGGCGCATTCTCAATCGCTTGGACCTTTGGCGCCGCCGGATACGCCTTCGGCCCCTGGCTGAGGTGCTTTGGAGCATCTACCAGGAATCGGGCTACCTGGCCTACGTTGGGGGTTTGCCGCACGGCACCGATCGGCGGGCCAACCTGCTGGCTTTGCACGGCCGGGCCCGGCAGTTCGGCGGATTCAAGCGCCAGGGCTTGCACCGCTTCCTGCGCTTCGTCGATTCGCTGGCCGATAGCGGTCAGGACCTTTTGGCCAAGCCGACCGCCGGTCGGGGTGGCGATGCGGTTCGCATCATGAGTATTCACGGCAGCAAGGGCCTGGAATTCGACACCGTCTTCGTGGCCGATTTGGGTAAACAATTCAACTTGCGCGATAAGCATGGCCGAATCATCTACGATCGAGATAGCGGCATCGGGTTGCGCGTCGTGGAACCCGAGCGCATGATCGAATACCCCTCGATCGCCCACCTGCGCGTGGCCGATTCGATCGAGACAGCCACCCGCGACGAGGAAATGCGCATCCTGTACGTCGCCCTGACCCGGGCCAAGCGAAAACTGTTCCTGGTGGGCTCAGCCAACCTGAACCAGGTCGATGCCACCCGCCGGCTGTGGTCCCGAATCGGGGCAGCCCTGGGCACGCCGGCAGCCCCGCCGTCTCGGACCCCGCTGGAATGGATCGTCCCCGCCTTGGCCACCGCCCCGAGCGATCGCGTCGCCTGGGTACACGACGGCCCGAGCAAGCAACCCGCCTCGCCGCTTTATCGGGTATGGTGTCACGATGCCGAGGCCGTCGGGGAATGGGAGGTGCCGGCGGATCGCTCGGCCAGTGAGTGTCATACTCTGGCATCCGTCAGCGCGCTCCAACCCCTTCCCGGAAATGAGCCTCTGCCCGACGACCCCGCCGAGGTGTCGGCCGTGTTGGACCGGCTGAACTTTACCTATCCCCACCTGGCAGCCTCGTCCATCCGGGCGGTCATGGGGGCCAGCGAAGCCAAGCGGGCGGTGGACCCGTTCGAGGAAGGGCACAAGCCCATCACCGGGCCGGCCACACCCCCGGTCATGGAACGCCCCAAGGTTTTGGAATCAGCCGCCGATTCTCCAAGCTCCCTGCGCCGTGGGACGCTGACCCACCTGGTGTTGGAAGCGTGGGATTTTGCGACCCCTGCCAGGCAGGTGGTCAGCCGGCTGGTCGAGTCCGGGATGATCGAGTCGGCCGAGGCCGATGCCGTCGATACGCGGAGCCTGGAGTGGTTTGCCACGACGGACTTGGCTCAAACACTGCGCCGGGCGGGTCCGGACTATCGGCGAGAAGTGCGTTTCGTGTCCACCGAGCCCGCCACCGGCTTTGACCCCACCTTGGAAGGGCTGGATGATGAGAAGGTCCTGATCCGGGGCATCGTCGACGGCGTGTGGGTCACCCCCGAAGCCCTGGAAATCGTGGACTTCAAGACCGATGCCATCGGCCCCGACGAAGTGCCCGAACGGGCCTTGCGGTATGAAATGCAGATGCGCTTGTATGCGTCGGCTGTGTCGCGGATATGGAAGAAACCCGTGGCCCGCGGCGTGCTGGTGTTCCTGACGCCTGGCCGAATCATCGAAGTGAACCTGGAGCGGAGCGGCTCATGCACGTCGTAGCCCCTTACGAGTCGCGGATACGCGAAATCGGGCGCGAGATCTTCGACCGGGCCCAAGCCGCCCAGCCCCGGGTTTGGCAGGCGGACTTCTGGGCGGACCTGGGCAACCGCCTGGCCATGCAAGACGAAGCCCTCAAGGTGCAGGCCTTCCGCTTCGTCGATGCCTTGCCGGCCATGGCTGATGATGCGGACATTGCCGCCCACCTGAAGGAGTACATGGACCCAGCCCACCTGCGCGTTCCTGCCCCGCTTCGGCTGGCCCTTTCTTTCGATCGGCCTGACTCGCAGTGGGCCCGGTCGCTGGGGCGACTTGCCCGGCGGGCGGCCCTGGCCATGGCCAACCGCTTCATCACCGGCTCGGACCCTTTCGAAGCGGCGACTGCGGTCGAGGCCAAGCGCCGCCAAGGGCTAGCCTTTACCCTCGACGTGCTGGGCGAAGCCGCCATCAGCGAGCAAACAGTCGAGCGCTACACCCAGACCTACATCGATCTGATCGAGCATTTGGGCCCCGCCGCCCAGCGCTGGCCCGAGATTCCACGGATCGACCGCGACCGCCAAAGCCCCATGCCCCGGGTCAACGTGTCGGTCAAACTGACCTGCATGGACACCCACTTCGATCCCATCGACCCCGCCGGGGCGATCGACCGGGCGGGGGCCCGATTGCGATCGGTCCTGCGGGTCGCCCAGCGACACGGCGCCTTTGTCAACGTGGACATGGAATCTTTCGCCGTCTGCGACCTGACCTTCGAGTTATTCAAGGCCGTCCTAAGCGAGCCCGAGTTTCGCGACTGGCCTTATGTGGGCATCGTGGTACAGGCCTACCTGCGACGGGCCGAGGCCGACCTGCGCCAACTGCTGGAGTGGGTGCAGCATCGCGGCACGCCCATCGGCATCCGACTTGTCAAGGGCGCCTACTGGGACCACGAAACGATTCTTGCCGAACAAAACGGCACCGCCCCACCAGTCTGGACCCGCAAATGGGAATCCGACGTCTGCTTCGAGAAGCTGACCCGCATCCTCCTGGAGCATCACCGGAGCGTCCGACCGGCGTTTGCCAGCCACAACGTCCGCTCGCTGGCCCACGCCCTGGCCTGCGCCGAGCACCTGGGGCTATCGTCCGGCGACTACGAGGTGCAGATGCTCCACGGCATGGGCGACCCGCTCAAAAAAGCGGTCGCCCAGATGCAACAGTGCCTGCGCATCTACTGCCCGTGCGGCGACATGATCGCCGGCATGGCTTATCTGGTTCGACGGCTGCTGGAAAACACGTCCAACGATTCGTTCCTGCGACAGAGTTTCGGCAACGGTCGATCCACCGAACGGCTGTTGCACGATCCGGGGGTCATCCAACCGCCCAGCGCCGCGCCGACCCGCAGATATTATCAAGACACCGACGAGGAGCTCGACATGGGTTCGTTTCGCAATACGCCGACGGTCTCATTTGCCGACCCGGACGACCGACGGCAGATGTCCGACGCCCTGGCCAACGTCAGGGCCTCACTGGGTAGTACCTATCCGATGATCATCGACGGGCAAGACGTGCCATCTGATGACACCTTCGACTCGGTCAACCCAGCCAAGCCCGCCGAAATCATCGGTCGGGTGGCCAAGGCATCGACCCGGCACGTCGATCAGGCCGTGGCGGCTGCAGGCGGCGCTTTGGACACCTGGCGAAACATGCCGCCCGCCCAGCGAAGCGCGCTGCTCGGCAAGTTGGCCGACGAAATGGAGCGGCAGCGCTTCGAGTTGGCAGCCCTGATGGTCCTGGAGGTGGGCAAGACCTGGCGAGACGCCGTCGCCGACGTGGCAGAGGGAGCCGACTACATTCGCTATTACGCCCAACGGGCCGAGCTGCTGGCCAGAAGGCCGCGGCGCCGCGATCTGCCGGGCGAGACCAACGTCCTGCTGTACGAGCCCTGCGGCGTTTGTGCCGTCTTGGCGCCCTTTTGCTTTCCGATTGCGATTCTGGCGGGCATGAGCGGCGCCGCCTTGGCGGCCGGCAACACCGTCATCATCAAGCCGTCCTCAGCGGTGCCGGTGACGGCGGCCCGCTGGGTGCGGATGGCCCACCAGGTCGGCATCGCCGCGGGCGTGGTCAACTTTCTGCCCGGGCCCGGACAATCGGTGGGGGCCCATCTGGTTCAACACCCCCAGGTCCATGCGATTGCCTTTACCGGCTCGAAAGACGTGGGCCTGCCGCTCATCGAATCGGCTGTTGTCACCCGGCCCGATCAGCATCACCTCAAACGCGTGGTGGCTGACCTGGGCGGCAAGAACGCCACGATCGTCGATGCCGATGCTGAGTTGGATGAAGCGGTCCAGGGGGTCCTGGCCTCGGCTTTTGCGTTTGCCGGTCAACGGTGCAGCGCCTGTTCCCGGGTCATGGTCGTCGATCGGGCTTATGACGCTTTTTGTCACAAACTCGTCGAAGCCACCCGGACGCTGGTGCTGGGCGACCCGGCATCGCCCGGCACGCAGGTCGGGCCGGTCATCGACCCGGCAAGCGTCCACCGCTGCACGGAGGCGATCGTCCAGGGCCGACGGGACGGTCGCCTGCTTTACCAGGCGGACGTGTCGGGCATACCCGGCGGCGGTCACTACGTCGGGCCGGCCATCGTCGCCGATGCCGACCCGGGGTCGACGATCGCCCGTGAGGAAGTTTTCGGACCGGTGTTGACCGTCATCCAGGCAGCCGACTTCGACCAGGCCCTGCACATCGCCAACGACTCGCCCTACGCCCTGACCGGCGGCGTCTATTCCCGCAGCCCTGCCCATCTGGATCGGGCCCGGCGAGAGTTTCGCGTCGGCAACCTGTATATCAATCGCAAGATCACCGGCTCGCGGGTGGACATTCAGCCCTTCGGCGGCTTCAAGCTCAGCGGCACCGCCACCGGCAAAGCCGGCGGGCCCGACTACCTGCTGCAATTCTGCGTGGCCCGCACCATCACCGAAAACGCCCTCCGCCACGGATTCGCCCCCACTGAAGAAACCGCCCACAGCCCGGGCTGACCTTCGCGGAATTGGCCGGGGCGCAGCGGCGGGCGGTCCGGGCCTTCCCCTCCGGGGCTACCGACCCGAACCGCTACCCTACCGCCACCGAACCCCCGACGATTATTCGATGCTACCCCCGCCGGGCTTGGCTTTGGGGCGCAGCCGCCCATACCACATGCTCGACCGGATTTCCTTAAACGCGCTGGCATTGATCTGGAAGCCGCCGCCGGTCTTGTAGGGCCCGATGAACCCGTCCGGCACGTCGTTGACCGGGGCGCTGATGTCACCGTAGAAGGCTAGTTGCCCGCCGGTGTCGTGAACCTTGTCGACGTGTCCGTCGGCAAACAGCACGTTGGCATACCCGCCGACAACGCCACCGCTCTTGGGGCTGTGCAGCGGGGCGATGTCGTTAAACTCGTGGCCCTGACGGGCAGTGTCGCCCGTGACGGCTGAGTAGTCCACGCTCATCCCGTCGCAGAACGATTCGACGGTCAAGTCTCCGGTGCGGACGACTTCCTCATCGGCAAAGGTGTTGATGGCATTGGCGTAGTTGTTGGTGACCACGCTGTCGGCCGAGTCGCCGGCCCGGGCATCACCCATGATGGGGATGCGGTCGGCCGAGATGGGTGAACCGCCGATATGACCGTCGTTCAGCGGGCCGTCGCCATCGCGGGGACACTTGCTGGGGTCGGAGGGATCGCCGTTCGAGCCGTACCCATCCGCAGCCGTGGGGTCGCCCCGGACGAACTGCCACGATGTGGCATAGTTGGTGTTATAACCCTTGGCCCAGAACTCGGCGGCGTCCATGGAGTTGGCGGCCGGATCGATGATGGGAACTTGAGCGGCCCCGCCATTGGCCTGCCAACGGAGCGGGTTGTCCGTTCCGGTCGCCGCGGCACCGGTATAGTCCGCCACTTTCTCACTGATCCGCCAGCGGTTGGTGGGGCAGAGCATCTGGCCCGGCGAACCGACCTTCAGGCGGATCACGTCGGCCACCCAGCCGAAGCTTCGCACGTCTCCGTCGCGGCGGTGATCGAAAGCACCGCTGGTTCGTGAATGTTTGGGATCTTCGGCCGCGTAGATCTCAAACGCCGAGGAAAAGGTTCGCAGGTGCGAGGCACAGGCGGCGCCCTTGGCGGCTTCACGGGCACTGGCCAGTGACGGCAAAAGAATGGCCACCAGCAGGGCGATAATGGCCACGACCACCAGCAATTCGATGAGGGTGAATCCGCTTCCAGGCGATCTCGGTTCGGGCTTCATCGGCTTGTCTCCGGTCGATCCGGTCCCACGAGCCTCGGCCATCGAGGCGAGGGCACCGTGCCCGGCCCGTCCGAGGCGGTGCGCATTCTGCACCAAGCCTGTTAGGGCAGTATGAGAACCGTATGAGTTTTCGATGAAGATCCGGGGGATCAAGGCAGGCGTGGACCTGCTGTGCGGTGAAGATCGCTCAAGCGTGCATCGTGTCGAGATCAAGCAGGGCGGATTTGGGAAGCGATACGGTCACTTCCGTGCCCCGACCCGGTGCGCTTTGCAATTCGACCGTGCCCCTCATGGCCGCGACCGCGTGCCGGACGATGGAAAGCCCCAGTCCGGTGCCTCTATCCTGCGAGCCCGCTACGCCAGACCGCGATGCAGAAACTTGATAAAACCTCTCGAAAACCCGCTGGTGCTCCTGCGGGGCGATGCCACATCCATCGTCGGCCACCGTGATGGAGACCGCCTCGCGGACGTGCTCGGCCCGGATGGACACCCGACCACCCACGTCGGTGAATCGAAGGGCATTGTCCAGCAGATTGCCCAGCGCCAGGCTTAGCAAGTGGGGGTTGACCATGATCCGTTCGCACCGCGGATCGAGTTGACAGTCCCAGTGGAGCTGCTTGGCTTCCAACGCATCGCGCCGCCGCTCGTGCAACTCGGCGCAAACCTGTTGCAGTGAGACCGATGTCGGCTCGAAGCGGGCGGAGGCTGATTCAATACGCGAAAGGTCCAAAGCACTGTGGACCATCTCCTCGAGTCGGGTGCTGTGCCGGTCGATCACCCCCAGGAATCGTTGCACGGCAGTCGGGTCCTGCAGGGTGTCAGAATCGGTCAGCGTCTCCACGGCTGCTCGGATCGCCGAGACCGGAGTGCGAAGTTCGTGCGAAGCATTGGCCACGAAATCGGTCTTCATTTGAATAGTACGGGTCAGCTCGGTGATGTCGGTCAGGACCAAAAGTCGTCCGCGCTCCCGGGCGCCGTCTTGCGCATCCGTAGCAGCCCGGCCTGCGGCGACCGGCAGGAGGATGTCGGTCGCCCGGGCCAGCACCGACACCGACCCGCCCGGACCGGGCAGGTCCAGGCGGGACTCCTCGATGGAGAAGGTGGCTGCATCTCGGGCATCGAAATCAGGGCCTTGGTACGCACCGTTTGCAGGCGGCTCGAGCATGCGGGCCAGCGCGGGCTGGTGAATGTCCTTCTGCACCGTCAGGGACGAGGCCCCTCCGTCATCGGCCGATGCGCCGCTTGTTAATCCAAGCAGATGGTCCGCGGCTGGGTTGGTCACCACGATGCGACCCGCGTGGTCGGCCACGATCACCCCTTCGTGCAACTGTTTGAGCATGGCTTCGAGAACCAATCGCTGCTCATCGATGGTCCGCAACTGACCAGCCAGGTGTTTGCGCATCTTGTTGAGAGACCGGGCCAGCAGGGCCACTTCGTCCCGTCCGCTGATGGCGATACGGGCGGAAAGATCGCCTTGCGACAGGCTTCGGGCCGCCGCGGTGAGGTGGGCGATTCGCCCGCTCCAGATTCGGGCCAGCCCCAGGGCCAGGCTGATGGCCGCCAGCAACGCCAGCAGCGCAATGGTCCAGATGAGTCGCCGCTCGGCTTGGGTCCGAGCGCCGATGGACCGGACGGCCATGGCCACCCGCAGGACGCCCACCGGGTTCGACTTGGGCCCGACCCGAACCGCGACGTACTTGAGCTCGCGCGACACGGTCTTGGACCAGCGCGTGCTTTCACCCCAGCCCTCCGCCAGGGCTTGGCGCACCTCGGCCCGATCGGCGTGCGATTCCATTCTCCCGGGGTCAGCCTGGGAATCCGCC
This sequence comes from Phycisphaerae bacterium, assembly GCA_046754265.1. Taxonomy (GTDB): domain Bacteria; phylum Planctomycetota; class Phycisphaerae; order UBA1845; family UBA1845; genus OFTM209. The sequence goes on along the minus strand of JBHHVM010000002.1, from coordinate 26,596 downwards.
AACACCGTGCCGTCGGCTGACACCAGCGTGATGCGGACGCCCTCGGAAGCGTTTCCGCCCACCTTGTCGATCAACGCTTGAAGTTGCCCCCGGTGAACTGGGCTGAACCGATCCGCCACGGCCGGCACCAGCGCCAGGGCTTGGGTGCGCAGGTTTCGGCCAAGCTCTTCGGCGTGGAAACGCTCGAAGACCTGGACGATCAGCCAGACACACGCCCCCAGCACCAACCCCAGAAGCAGGGCGTTGCCCAGGAAAAGCTTCCAGAAGAACCGCCCGGTCCGTTTGCGGTGAGAGGAAATCACGGTCCTAATCCGACGGATTGCGAAAGGTATAGCCCACCCCGCGCACCGTCTGGATCCACGAGGCAGCCGGGCCCATTTTCTTGCGCAGGGCCGCCACGTGGACGTCGATGGTCCGGTCGGTGACGGCCACCATGGCGCCCAGGACCCGATTGATCAGTTGCTCGCGACCCATGACCTGCTCGCCGGCGCTCATCAATACGCGGAGCAAACCGAACTCGGTCGCGGTCAGTGCCACGGATTTGTCGTCGATACGCACCTCGTGTCGCCCGGCATCCAGACGGATGGGGCCTGCCGTGATGACGGCGGCCGGTGCGGCGGCTGGGTCGGATCGTCGCAGCATGGCGCCGGCCCGGGCCAGCAGGACCTTCATCGAAAACGGTTTGCACACATAGTCGTCAGCCCCAAGGGCGAAACCCACCAATTGGTCGGATTCTTCCACCTTGGCGGTCAGCATGATGATGGGTATGCCCGCCGTGTGCGGATCGCGTTTGAGGCGGTCAGCCACCTCGTCGCCCGAAACGTGCGGAAGCATGCGGTCCAGAATGATCAGGTCCGGGCAGCGCTGGGCCACGGCTTCCAGGGCGGCCAAGCCATCGGCAACGCAGCGACACTCAAAGCCTTCGCGTTGGGCGTTGTAGCAGATGAGCTCCGCCAGGTCGGCCTCGTCCTCGACGATCAGCAGGGTTCTTGTGCTGCTCATGGGATTGTCACTCGGCGACCAATGCACCAAGCTCGGCACCGGCGGCGACATCGCGCGGATCGGCACCTTTGCAGAAAACGCGGGCTGGGGCGCCGTCCAGGCGCACGCGTCGGTCATCCACCCGCAGCACGCCGCCCTCCCACAACCCGATGACCGGCCCATCGTTCATTTCGTGGTATTCGCCGATGCGGTCGTCGCGAGTCTCTCCCAAGTGCTGCCGATAAGAGCCGTCGGGCAGCCGGACGTGCGTCGATCCGGTAAAGTAGTGGGCGTTGATCTGAAAGGGCACCAGGTTCAGGGCGTCCAGGCTTGGAGGCCAGGTGATGGGCATGTCGTTGGTGGTGCCAATGGTGGGGCAGGCCACGTTGCTGCCGGCGCTGACGCCCATGTAAGGCAATCCCCCCAAGACGCGTCGGCGAATGACCTCGATCAACCCTTGGCTGTAGAGTTCCGCCAGCAGCCGGAAGGTATTGCCCCCACCGACGTAAACCGCCTGGGCCTCTTCCACGGCGGCGACGGGGTTGTCGTGCCGGTGAATGCCGTCCAGTTCATACCCGGCATGGAGACCTCGCCCGGTCAACATGGATAGGTATGCATCGTGGTCGGCCAGCGCATAGGGCACGAACAAGAGCCGATCGATCGGCCCGAAGAAATCGCGCATCTGCGCCGCGAGAAAGTCCACCCGCTCCGGTGTGCGAAACCCGCCGCTGCCCAACAGTGCCTTCATCGCGTATCCAGTGTGCAGGTCGCCTGCCGGGCCGATGATACCGCAGGGCGGTTAGGAATTGGAAACAAAAAGAGCAAAACCGGCCGATGCTATCTGAGGCAACGCCGGGCAGACCCGTCAACGCTGCCCTAAGGGCTCGAAAACGCAGCCATGAAGAGGGCGGCATCCTGCAAGTCCACGCGGTTGTCGTCGGTCAGATCGGTATCCAAGCAGCCGCAGCCTCCCGTCGACCCCGGACCTGCATAACAGCATATCAAGCGGTCAAAGTCACCCAGGTCCAACACCCCGCTGTGGTCAAAATCCCCGATGGGAAAAACCCCGGGGAGCAGGGCTTGCACGCGGGCGAAATCTTCCAGATCCACGTCTTGATCGAAGTCGCTGTCGGCCGCGTCGCAGGCTGGATCGGCGGGCCCCAACTGTGGGCCTGTGATGCAGGCGGGGAACTGTTGATAATCGTTCAGGTCTGAATCATTGTCCAGGTTGAAATCGCCGGCCGTCCGGCAGGATGACAGCGCAGGACACTGGCCCGCATCGACGGTCAGCCGGTCCCATACCTCGAGGAATCGAGGCCAATCCAGGCAGTCCACCGTCCCATCGAAGTTCAGGTCCGCGGCCAGGCACCCCACCATGACCGGTTGCTGGGCCAGACAGCCTTCCATGGCCAGGACGTCGGCATTGCTGATGACGCCGTCGGTGTCGACATCGCCGATGAAGATGCTGGGCTCGCCCTCGGTGGAAGGAAAGATGTCGTAATCGCTGGGGTCGTTGGCAGTGCCCCCGTTATAGGCGACGGACAGATTATCCCCCGGGCCCAGCAGGTCGCTGTCCACGGCCGGCATCTGCACGTCTAAGTCAAAGCAAGCCCCCGCCACCGGACCCGACCAAAGCCCAGCCGCGTTGGCGATGCAACCTCGCTTGGGACCGACGTAGATGCCACCGGGCCCCCAGGCGACAAAATCGGTCATGAGCGAAACGGCGTCAAAGGTCGGCGTATCCGGCGTGGACTGGTCCCAAAGGCTGACGTTTCCCTGGGCCAAGTTGAACCGAATGGTGGGGAAATCAGGAATGAAGATATTGACCGCGTGCGTGGTCGTCCCAGCCGAGTTTGGGCGCGTGGTGTAGTGACCCTGGGGAGAAGGCCCCCAGCGAACCACCAGGTAGTCGCCCGGCTGCAGGATGATGCTGGCCGATTGTGGGCCGCCGCTTCCTTGGGGCACTTGCAGCAGCCGAAAGTACAGGCCGCTGGGTTGGTGGCACAGCCACCACGTGAACGTGTCCACCGGCACGAGGCCGTTGTTCTCGATCTCGACGTATTGGTCGCCACCACAGGTGGGCGTGATGACCACCTCGTTGATGACGATATCCCCGGCGACCACCACGGTCTGGCTCGACCACCCAGAAAGGCAGATGACGATCGCGGCCGCCAGCCTCGCCTTAGTCCTCCATCGCAACACAGGTTAGTGCCTCTTTCCTGAGGCCAACATGGGCGTGGCCCCGGTCCTTCTGTTTGGAGGGCGCACAACTCCCGCTTGGCACGTGACTTCAAGGTATTCCGCACATGCCGGCCCCAATCCTAGTGTATGAAATTGTACCGTTTACTTGCCCACCAATGCAACGCAATCCATTGCCAGCCGCCCCTTGATCCCATAATCTCGTGCGCCGTACCGCCCAAACGCGCATGGCCCAGGTTGGCGCCATAGGGCTACGTGGAGTTTCAGCTTAACTGTCTTAGATCGAGCGACGATGGACGCATCCACCTTGCAAGTGCCCAGCCGCATCAAAGTCCTGCTGAGTCTTTTGCTGGTTTTCGGGGGCGGCATGGTCTATTGGGTCCTGCTCACCGTCCCGTGGGTCCGATCTACGGGCGTGCCGGCCTTTCTGCTGATGGGGACCGGTTTACTGGTTGGCGTGCCCACTTGGCGGAAGGACCGTCGATTTCTGAGCCGTCTGGTCGTGGGCCTGGATGTCGCTTTGGTGGCGATCTTTTTCGGCTATTTTTTCGTCTTCGCCCGTTTACCCGCAGTCGGCGCGGTGAAGTTGGGCGATTTGGCCCCGCAATTCGTCGCCACCGATCACAACGGCAGGCAAGTTGCCTTGGCCGACGCCCTACAAAAGGGCCCGGTGCTGTTGGTCTTTTATCGAGGTCACTGGTGACTCACCTGTATTGCAGAGCTCCGAGGTCTCGGAGAGGTGCAGGCGGAGTTGACTCGGCAAGGAGGTCAACTCTGGGCGGTGGCCGTCGATCCACCGGACCAGGCCCGCAAAGTGGCGGAAAAGATCGGGCTCGGCTTCGACATTCTATGCGACACCGATCGCCAACTGATCAACGCCTTTGGCCTGGTTCATCGCGGGGGCGGTCTCGACGGCGGCGACATTGCGGTGCCGGCCCACGTGTTGATCGACCAGACGGGACGCATCGCCTGGCGACACGTAGCCCGAAAGATCCAGGATCGGCCCGACCCCAAGGACGACCTTCTGGCGATCAAGGAATTGAAACAGTCCGCCGACCGATGACCCTGGCTGCTGCCACGACCAGCACCAGGGCCAACCCCGCCAATCCCCACCCCGAAAGGGTCGGTACCGGAGCGCCAGGCGCGATATTGATGGTCATGGAGGTGGTCACCGCGTTGCCGTCGTTGTCGGTGACCGTCAGATACACGGGGTAATCCCCTGCAATCGGAAACGTCTTGGCTGGGTTGGGCTGCAGCGAGAATCCACCGTCGCCAAACGTCCAGGCCGTCTCGGTGATCTGGCCATCGGGATCGCCCGCCTGGGCCGAGAATTGCACCACAAGCGGTGGTGGGCCCGCGGTCACGTCGGCCCCGATGGAGACCGTCGGCGGTTGTCCGATCACGCTTGGGCGAAGAAACCAGGGGGTGGCCAGCGGGTCGGTCTTGAAGAAGGCCACAAGCTGGTCGGCCACCTTGGTGACGCCATCCGGCGAGGGGTGCGTAAAGTCGGCTGCCAGATCCTGGCACCGCCATATAAATCCGTCCGAACGCGGCACCAGGCCATCGGTCCAAATGTACGGACCCCACACTACAAAGGGCGCCAGCACCGGCCCGGTCATCGGGTCGAAGTTGATGTTGCCGGCTCCGTTAATCTGGTCTTCGACGACCCATTTGACCGAGAAATTTTCTTCGTAGGCGAAGGGCTCGGGGTTTAGGGCCTGGGGGTTGTCTTCATAGGATCGCGTTCGGCTGGTCATAAAGGCCAGTTTCAGGTTGGGGTATTCGACGTGCAGGTTGCGCAGGACCTGCTCGAGATTGGCCTGGTGCCATTGGGCGTGGGCGGGAAAGGTGCTATCGGGCGGGTCACTGCTTCGCTCTGCCAGCTTGACCCACGCAGCTTGCACTTGAGCCGGCGATACGCCCGCCCCGGCCAACCGTTGATCGGCCACGGTCCAGGCTTGGTTGGCGGGGTTGGCCCACTGCACGGCTGCGACGCCGCCTTGGGCGCAATCGACAATGACAAGTTGCGGGTTCTTGGCCGGGTCCGCATCCGCTCGAGGCTTGAACGCGCCGGGGCCCCGCGTGGCGAATTCCTGCGTCGTGTTTGACAAACCAATCGAGACCAACACGATGACGCCGCTGATCGGGTCGGGTTGGCCGGCTGCGTTGAGCGGGATGATCTGATTGTTGGCGATGTCCAGCCCAGCCGACGAATGCGCCGCCGGCCGAACGTTGCCCCCGTTAGGGTACAAACCCCCCGCCTGCCCCAAGTACGTCCCACCTCCCAGGTCATTCAGCGGCGTCTTTCCGGTGGAAGTCAGCGTACAATCGGCCAACGAGGTCCGGCTCGAAACCAATCCGAGAAGAAGCGCCGGCAGGCAAGCCGTGCAGACCAATCGCGGTCGAAGACAATCAGATCTATCGCCTGTCATCCCGGCCCCTCCGAATCATTCCGCGTCGGCCCCAGGGTTTGAGTGTATCAAAAAGACGGCGCAGGGTGGCACGGTCTGGCGCAGCCAGGCCGTGGCTAGGGCGACATCCACGGCCAAGCTGCGCTTGACCGTGCCACCCACCGCGCCTTCGTGCCCAGCCTCAATCGGTTGCGGCCAAGGGCTACGCCGTGGGTTCAGTGTATCAAAAACCCGGCCGGCGAAGCTACGGAAAAGTCACAACCCGGGCAAAGGCTGCGTAGTCGGACAGGTCAACGTGGCTGTCGGGCTGGTCGTCGAAGATGCCGCAGCCCGCATCGACGGCGCCGGTGGGACCGGTCAAGCAGCCGGCGAAGTTGGTGTGGTCGGCCAGATCGACGTTGCCGTCACAGTTGGAATCGCCAAAGGTCGGTGGCACGGTCCGTTCCAAGGCCATGGTCAGCGCTGCCGGGGCGTTGGCCACGAACACGGGCACATCCTGGGTGACGAAGCCAGCCGCCGATGCCCGCACGGTGTACGTCGTGTTGGCCACCACCACGTAAGTCCATCGTCCGAACGGCAAGAACGTGCTGCGGGGCAGCTCGCCGGTGTCGTACGCGAAGTCGGTCAGCGTCACCTTCGCCTCCAAAGGTTGGCCGGTGCAGGCGTCGGTCACGTGGACGTCGATGCGAGCCTGTCCCAAACGTTCGTACATGTAGCGCCAACCGCCGCGGTTGCGATTCACGATCCCCGCCACCTGGCTGAACGGCGGTTCGAAGCTGGTCCCCACTTCGATGATGAACGGATAGGTCCCCCGATGGGCGTAGTACCAACTGGTGTCATCCCCGTTGACGCCGCCCAATGCCACCGGTGAAAAGACGGAATAAGTGACGCCGTCGACGGCGAAAATCCCGTCGGCCACGCCGCGCATCATCTCGTCGATGACGGCGTGTTCGGGCATCTGCTGACTGGGCGAGCCGTCGCTGCACGCATAGGGATAGTCGATGAACCGCCCCGAGGAGTGATAAGAGGTCGCCATGGTGAAATGGTACTGGTCCCAAAGGGCCAACATGCCTTGGGTTTCCAGTTCCGAGGCCGACGATGGACCGCGGTAGGTACTACTGGTGCAGACGCCACTGGACCCGCACCCGGGGCCCCACAGGTACGGATAGTTGCGGTTTTGATCCACACCGACACAGGCATACACTTGGCGGTTCTTGCGCCAGAAGCTATCCACGTCGAAGACGTATTGCACTCCGTCGGGGTTGACCATGGGCACCACCACCGTCTTATAGGTGTCCACCCATTGGGTGATGATCGGGTCGGTGCCGTATCCATTGGTGAGTTGTTCGACGATGTCCATGGCCACGTTCGAGGTGGCCACCTCTCGGGCATGGTGCTGGGCATTGAACTGAATGGAGGGCTCGTCCTCGGCCACACCCGGCTGATCGGAGATTTCGAGGGCCAGCAGGTTTCGGCCCTCGAACGTCGAGGCCACGGAGAACACGGTGGCGATGGTGGGATGGTCCGTCACGACCTGCAGCAGCATGGCCTCGATTTCAAGAGGGTCGAAGTACTGAGATTGGGTCCGCAGCAGGTCGGCAGGCCCCGAAGGGCTCGGCGGCGAGACGAACGCGAACCCGGCCTTTTCGAGCACCTTAACCTCATCGGCCGAAGCGATATCCACCGTCACCGCGCCTCGGAGCGGGTCGAAGCCGCAGCGCGAGACCTCGATTCCATGACCGGCCAACCAATCTCGCCATTGGCGAAACCGTTCAGCCTGCCCCGGGCGATCGCCGTTCGCCGGCGGAAGGATTACCTCCGCGTGCAGCCCCTCCGAAGCGGTGGCACGATGCTCGGCCCAACCCGCCAAAGTCAGTGCAGCAAAGACGGGCATCAACAATCTGACTGCGGTCATGGATTTATAGCTCCCCAAAATCGTGGGCCCGCCCTACAAGTCCCATCATACCCGAATCAGCCCGCGGATATCAGCATTTGGACGCCAATCAGGCCCCGTCGTCTAAACGGGCGGGTCTAAGGCACTCCCGACCGCCCGCCACCGGTGTTCTCGGACGCGACCGACTCGGGGAGTCCCACACCTCATGCGGTCGCCGGTCAAGAACGTGTAAAGGGATGACGTTGAATGCCCGTCTCCAAAGCCCAGGCCCGGCGATTCGCCCAGCTCAGCGGTGGATTGTGGATCGCGCCGGGCGGGACTCGAACCCACGACATTCGGATTAGAAATCCGATGCTCTATCCAGACTGAGCTACCGGCGCTCTTACTTAACTTGCTGCCACACAACATCTTAGGGTTTTGAGCCATTTCAGGCAACGTATCCCGTGGCAGAACGGTCGCAGAAACCGGGCATCATCCCACCGCCTGCCGCTTCTTGGCGGCGCCTTGCCAAAGGGCCTTGTCACTGACGTGGTGGTAATACTTCAACGTCGTCTGGATGCTGGCATGGCCAGCCAGTCGTTGAACGGTCGGTAACTCTACGCCCGCCTGAATCCGCCCTGTCAATATCGTACCAGCCCTCCAACAGGGCGGCGCCGCCGGCTACGCATTCGGCATTGGCCCGCAAGCCCTCAGTCACGGTCGGTCCGCCCCAGTCAATTCCCTCCAACAACCCAGGGCAACAGCCCGCTACTCCGAGCAGATAAACACCCCCGCCCCGGCAGGGGCCCAGGCACATGACCTTGGGGTGGCCCATCGACAGAGCCCGGTCGATGTTCCGATCCGATCGATCACCCAGGTTGCCATCACCCTGTGCCCAAACCTCCCAATCCGGTCCGACCAGGTCTGCGAATCTTGCACCCGAATCATCCGGCGAGACCACCACTCTGCGCTGCGCCGGAATCGCTCGCGCCAGGCACCCACAGGTGTAGGCCACACACGCCGCGTGCAGGTCGGATGCGATCTGCGGCGACAACGACGGGCACAGTCGCGTGTTGACCCGTCCGGGTTGTGGACATTTGGCAAAAACCAGAATCGCTGGCGGCTTCATCGCCACCCAGACTACGCCAGTAGTACCTCTCAAACAAAGTGAGCTGCCCATACCCCGCTTAGGGCAACCCACGAAGCTGGTCGTAGTCGAGTTCGACTTTCCCCCCGTTGCCCGCTCTGCGCATGACCATCTTGATCGCCAGGCTGGGGTTGGCCAGTTGAGCGGCGGTGATAGGCTGGGTGGCAAAGATTCCGTCCGGTACCAGATCGACGAAATCGACCACCAGGGTCAGGTAGTCTGGAGTCAGCGCGTGGAAGCTGTGCCATTCAGCCGAGCCGATGGAAAGCCCGAACTCGATGATACCGTTGCCCATATAGGGATCGAGGGGATCGTAACTGGTTAGCCTGGCGTCAATGCTCATTCCGGTAAACGGTGACATGTCCTGGCCCGGGGGAGAGATGTCCCCGAACCCGAACGTCATGGTGGGGTCGCCGAAGTTGGCTCGGTGGAATCGCCCTTGCGGCCCGGCCCCGCCGGAGCCGCCCGTGGGCAGCAAACCGCTGTCCACGGTTCCGGCACCGAACGAAAACCACCCCTGGTCGCCGTCCTCAAAGTCAAACAACAACACGGACGGGGCCACGTCAAAGAAGTCGCGCTGAAACCAGGCGAAATCCTCCAAATCGGTGTCGTCGTCCGCGTCGCGATCCGAACACCAACAGGCGACAGCCGACGCATCGGCGGGGCCCGACAGGCAGGATGCGAAGGCGTTCAGGTCGTTGATAGTCACGGTGGCGAATGAGCAATCGCACCGATCGGCGGCTTCGTTGCACGACAATCCAGGGGCGATGCAAGGGTTGCCGGCCGATTGACAGGTGTTTGCGACGCACGTTTCGGGGCCGGTGCAAAACAGCCCGTCGTCGCACTCCTGGTCCGTGGTGCAAGCGCCAATGGGTGTCACGATGACGTTGCTGACAATCAGTTCGACCTCTTGGCCATCGGATGGCGGGTTGCCGCCGACTTGCCACAGGTTGATATGCAGTCTTTCCGTGGAGGGGATGGGGATGTCGGGACCGGTATAGAGCCAATCATGCACCAACTGTCCGGGTGCAGCCGGCAGGCTGGCGTGCTGGCCCTGATAACTTTGGAAAAAGATGGAGCTGGCCCGCCAGGTAAAGCTGTGTGTAGAGACGGCGCCGGCAGGGGCCAGGTCGAAGCGATTGATGTTACCGGCCACGGCCGGCTGGGTGACGTATTGCCCGGCTATGTTGCTGGGAACGCCCCATCGGGAAAACTCGATGTCCACTTCGTTGTCGCAATCCAGGAAGGTGAACAGTCCAACCACGACGTTGCGGTCGAAGAGATCGGCGTTACTGTCGATGTTGAACAAGTAGTCGGCGTGCCCGAAGGATTGTTGGGTGGAGACCTCGGCGCTGTGCCACACGCCGCCGATTTGACGAATTTTGAGATGGAGCCGTCCTTGGGCGTCGACAAAAACGCTTTCGGGGCTATCGGACCACAGGTTGGGTCCTGGACCCGCAGGCCCGCCCACTTTCACGTTCCAGGTGAGCCCAGCGAATTGGATGGTGCCGGCCGCCGCCGGCTGGGCGATCGAGCCCGACAGGACCCACATTGCGGCCAAAACCGTCGTTCCGCGGAATGGGCGCTCCCGGTCCGACCTCAGGGCTGTGATCCTATGCCTGCAACATCGTCGCCAGGGTTGAATAACCGTAGCAACGTCCCCCGACTGATTTAGTTGGCGCATCCTAACCCTCCGAGGTTCCGCAACTGGGTTTGCCCGTCAGCTCAACGCACCATCATAGTTGTGGTGTCGCCTCGATTCAACAGGCTCCGCGTTCATTCGATTCACAGAGCGGGTGTTTGCGGCATGGGCACTTGCACGATGTCGTCGAAACGGTGGCGTCATCCCATGGTATCGCCGGCAATTCCAAATCATTGACTATCCGCCGGTCCAGCGGACGAACGCTTCCATGGCGAAATATTCCGGAAGCCCGAGTTGATCGAAGAGATCGGCGAAGCGCCGGTTTCGAGCTTCGGCCCGCTGCCAGAATTCGCGGTCGTCGTAGGGCCCCGGAAACAAGGCTTTGTCCTTCTGGGACTCGTGCTTGAAAATGCCGAAGATCTTGTGAGTCAGCTCGTCCCTGCTCAGGGGAACCACCAGGTCCACGACTTCCGGCTCCCATTCCTGCCATGCGCCGCGGTACATCCAGACGGCTTCGGGTTTTGTGTCGGGTCTAAAGTCGGACAACGCGCGCATGACGGCGTCGGCGCATAGTCGATGCGTCCCGTGAGGGTCCGACATCTCACCCGCGAAGAACACCCATTGAGGCCTGATCTGTTTGATCAGGTCATGGCAGATCCGGACGTCTTCGGACGAGATGGGGAGTTTTCGTACCAGGCCGGTCTGATAGAAGGGCATGTCCAGGAAATGCACGTGTTTCTGGTCGACCCCCATCTGGCGGCAGGCCGCCCGGGCCTCCGATCGGCGCATCAAGGATTTGATGCGCTGGACCGGCGGCGCGTCCGGCTCTCCGGTTTTTTTCTCGGCCAAAGAACACCGAGTCTCTTCTACGAACGAGGCGCTGTGATCGACAGCGAAGCCGAATGCTTGATTCAAGGCCCCAACCAGTTCGGCCGTTTGCAGGGCATCATCATCGAATACGGCGATGTTGCCGCTGGTCATATAGGCCACGTGAACGCGGTTGGCGTTCTGGACGAGTTTGTGGATCGTGCCGCCCATACTGATGGAGTCGTCGTCCGGATGCGGGCTGAATACCAGGATGTTCTTGTCGCGGGGTAGTCCGGCGCGACCGCGTATGGTGTCCGCCAGTTCGCGGAACACCATACGGTTGAGCGCGTCCACGGACTCATGTGTGCGCAGCAGGGGCGCCAGGCCGCAACGGTCGTAATCGTCCCGCCCCAATTTGAGGATGCTGGTCTTGGTTTTCTGGCTGAGCCAGACAACAGCTTGCTTGACGCGTTGAGCTGTCCAATCAAGATCCTCCACCAGCCAAGGGCATTGAATCCGTGTCAGGTTGGCCGCGGCGGCCTCATCGAGCACGACCAGGGCGTTGGGATGTTCGTGAAGAAATGTCGCCGGGACCGAATCGGTGACTTCGCCTTCCACGGCCCGTTGGATGATCGGCGCTTTTTGCTCACCGAAAGCCAGTAGAACCACCTCGTTGGCCTCGAGGATGGTACCGATACCCATGGTGATGGCCTCACGTGGCACGCTCGACTCGCCAAAGAAGTCGGATGCAGCGTCCCGGCGCGTGATCGGATCCAGTGCGATGCGCCGCGTCCGGGATACGATGGACGAGCCCGGTTCGTTAAAGCCGACGTGCCCCGTCCGGCCGATGCCCAACAGTTGGACATCAATACCGCCAGCCTCGGCAATCTTGCGCTCAAAATCGGCGCAATACTGGACCACCCGCTCAGGTTCAATGGTGCCATCTGGGATATGGACGTTGTCTTGGCGCACGTTGACGTGTTCGAAGAGATTCTCCCACATCCAGCGACGGTAGCTCTGTAGCCCTCCGGGCGCCATGGGGTAATACTCGTCCAGGTTGAAGGTAATCACTCTCGAGAAATCCAGGCCTCGCTCGTGGTGGCCGATGAGCTCTCGATACACACCGATGGGTGTGTGCCCGGTGGCGAGCCCCAGTACGGTGGCTTTGCACTCAGCATTTCGTTGGGCGATCAGATCCGCGATCCGCTGTCCGACGGCTGCACACGCCTCGTGATCCGAAGCATAGACCTGTGTCGCGATGCGTTCCAACGATCGGTGGGCCGTTGTCTTAATCATGGTTCGTCTTGCAGGTTAGAGGTGATGAATCGGGGTCACGAATCTCGATGAGATTTTCACATTCTTTGGAGAGCTCGGTATAACGGATCTCCAGGCTCATCGAGGTGCCGAACCCTACCAGGTACTGCTTCTCCGCCGGTCGGCCGTTGACGGCGAAACGCCTTTCCTTCGCTTCACCCTGAGTACGCACGATTCTGATGGGCCGACGGTGAGCCCACGCCGACAACTCCATGCGCTGAAACGGCGACCAGGCAGCCGGCACGATCCGCAGGGCGTCGAAACCAGGTCGGAATCCGAAGGCGTGCCGGACCAACGTCTTCAAGAGGACGTTCGAGCTGCCCGTCTGCCAGTCGTTCATGTTCTGCCCGCCGAGATTGAGTTCGGGGTTGAACGCATAGGCGTTGGGCATCACAAACGGAGAGTGGCTGATCCCCTGCTGATGCGGAGCGAAAGGAAGAATCTTGAGTACCTGCTCCCACGCGAATTCCGGTTCGTCCATCATGAAAAGGGCCATGATTCCGAAGGTGGTGGCGTGGACGTAGGTGGCCCCGTTCTCGGCCGTTCCGATAGGCAGCTTGGCGATACGACCGACGCCCGGGGCGTCCGGAGAGAATCCGGGGGCGAAGGTTCGCAATCCAAACGAGGAATCCAGTCGGCGCATCGCTTTCAGGATCTCGGGCTTGAGATCGTCCTGAGTGTCTTGCAACAATCCGGACAGAACCCAGAACGCATTGGATGTCAGTCCGTCACGAGCTTTCCCGTCGCTGTCTTCAAAGCTGCAGATCAAGTATTCTCGGTTGTCACCCCAGCCATGCACAATACGGCGGCTTCCGTCTCGCTCCACAACGGCGTGCTCTTGCAAGCCCCGGCGAAGCCCTTCCCGCGCGAGGCGGTACTGTTCGATCAAGGATGCGTATTCGTCCGGTCCATATCGCGACAGCACTTCGATCATTTCCCTGCAGTTTCGATACACCTGTAAACTGGCCATGACGCTCACGCCGTTGCCGAAGCGCGTGCAAGATCGAGAGGGAACGCCCAGTCCGTCCAGTGCATCGTTCCAATCGCCGTACAAGGCCAACACGAGTCCCGTGGCCGAGTCGCGGTGTTTCAAGAGGTAGTCCATGATGCGGACCAGATGATCGGCCACCGAGTCCCGTTCCCTTGTCGGTTCCAAAGCATCGCCGTTCTGCCCGTCGATGCGGTGGTAGCCCACGATTTCATCCAGTATTGGCCAATCTCCTGTGGTGGCGAGATAGGTGTAAACCGTCGATATGACCCAGGCACCTTGGTCAATGAACTCCCGCAGGTCTGCCTTGCACGGGCCATTCCTAGCAGGCAGGGAGTATTGCCGCGGGCATTGACCGTCGGGCATCACAAAACCCAGGGCTTCAAGTATCTTTCGCTTGGCTGCCTCCGAGTCGCTTAGCAAATGCCCCTCGATGGCCTGGAATACGTCGCGCATTCCGATTAACGAGTTGGGAGAGGGATGCATGAAGCCTTTGGTTTCGGCACACAGCGCTACCTGGGCTTTGAGCAGCGGAAAGAAATGGTTGAAGGTCTTGTCATCCAGCCCGCCCAGTGAAGAGCCGCTGACTCGCATTTGCAGCCCGTTTACAATTCCTGTGGACTGCTTGCGAATCCGTTGATACGCTAGGTCGATTGTCCTAGCACCGACGGGTTGCAAGAAGTCCAGTTCCTCTTGGTCGGCACTGCTCGGAATCGATAAGACGTAGTCCACACGTACGAAATGGTTCGGGAGAAGATCAAATCGGCACAAATCACCGATCACCGCATTGTCGTTGAAAACCGTCACCGGGACGTTGCCATCGAACTGTCCGGTGCGAAGGAACCTGGCTGTGCCCAGGGTCCGGCGGGCGCATCCGACGTAGCTCAGCCGGGCCGTGCATACCTGGCAATGCAACATTCCGCGCTGGGGGCGCTTTCTTCCCAGCATTTGGTCGGCTAAACCCGCGACCGTCAGCGTCAAGGCGTGACCAGTCTCGACCGATCGCATCTCGATGGCCCGCCGGACAACCGCGTGGTTTAGGCTTGAGTTGTCGCGTTTACCGTCTTCATTGACTTCCACGACAAAAGGAGGAAGTGATCGTCCTGCATTTATGGCGTGCTCTTGGGGATCCATGGCCATCAAAGCAGCGGACGGGTCTACTTGGATCTTCTTAAACCACTGATCCTCGTTCGTCTCCATGAACTGATGACGGCACAACGGGTTCATATAGGCCGAAGTGAACGTATCCAGCGAGCGTTTGGACAAGTTCTGAAGGTATACAGTGAAACAGATGTGCGTGCTGCTGGCCTGCGATTGATCCAGAAACACGCGTACGGCTGAGAAGAGATCTTGAGTCTTGGTGATGTAATACACCGCGTCCGGTCCAATAATCGCATAGCGATCTTCGACCGAAGGCTCGCTCCCTTCCAGGAATGGCACCGGAAGCAACGAAACGCTCTCAAACGACTCGTTGGCCTCAGCGCGAGTCCCGGCAAAAAAGGCGACCGGTGGCTCTTGCCCACCGCGAGTCGGCAAGAACACGAAAAACAGCCCGTCATTGCAGTGCATCCGCCCCGAAGCATAGGCCCAGAAGTTGAATCCACCCTTTCCGTAGGGGAATCGGCTGTCGCCCCGCTCTCGCTCACGGCACATCACCCGGCCATCCGCCAAAAAGCACGCTTGCCCCGGCATCATGTGGGTCACACCGTTGGCCATTTCGGTTTTGGCCTGTCCAACCAGATGAGAGATGCGCTCCAGTTCATCCCGCAGCCCATCCGGGCGCGTCAGGCTCTTGGGGCCGACCCGGGATTCAGCGGGCGGTCCTGCAGATTCAGCCAATTGCGTTTCGTGTGGGGTCATGTGCGTTCATCCCAATTAACTCAGCAAATCCCCCCACGAACCAGAGCGCAGGCAACACAATGGGCAATATGGGTGATTGGGGATATTGAAATCAGCCTTCGTTGCATGACGGTTTTGCCCAAATCTGCCGTGGGAAGCCAGGGGAGTAGATTCAAACCCCGTCGCATCATCAGAGGATTCTCTGTCATTTTCGGCGCTTGTTCCACCTCAGAAACACGTCAATCAGGGGCCTATTGGTCCCGAACGCATCTTTTCGTGCAATCTTCGATTTTTTTTCCGTAGGCCATTGAGTTTATTATACTCCTTTATTAAGATTGTTTCTATGCCAAATATGCTGACAGGAAAACCGCAGCTCAGCCGAGTGGTCAACCGCCAGTTGGTCTTGGAAAGGATCAGAAAAAACGGGGCTGTTTCCCGTGCCGAATTGGCGGAGTTGACACGGATCCGTCCCCCGACGGTGGGGGCGGTGGTCAATCAACTTCTCGATGAAGGCCTGGTGGAGGAGATCGGGGCTGGCAAGACCAGGGGCGGGAGGGCACCACGTATGGTGGCATTGAGGCGCGGCGTGGCTCAGGCGCTGGGTTTTGAGATCACCGAGACGGCAATCCTGGCGGGCGTATGTGACTTGAGTGGTAGCTTGCTCGCCCAGATTCGCGAGCCGTTTTCCCCTGCTATGCCCGAACGGACCCTGGACCGGGTAGATGACATTCGCAAGCAAATCCTGACCGAGATGGGGATTGAACAATCCGAGATGTTGGGCGTGGGTGTGGCACTACCCGGCGATGTGCATGGGGCTGAGGGCATCGTTCGCTGGAGCAAGCCATTCGATTGGCACGACGTTCATTTTCGTGAAATGTGTGAAGCCCGTTGGCAGACTACTACCGATGTGGTGAACGACTCACTGGCGGGCGGAATGGCCGCGAGCTTTCTTGGGGGAGCACGGGGCATCAAGAGCCTGGTCTTTTTGAATCTTCGATTCATGGATGCGTCGCACGGTGTGGTGGGCATCGGCGCCGGTATCATCGTGAACGGCGAGCCTTATCACGGTGAGTTTGGTGCGGCTGGCGAAATCACCGTGCCCATCGTTCATCCGGCGGTCCGCGCCCAGGGCTCAGGCCCCGAGGGAGGACTGGATGTCGCAGGCTTTATCGGTGACGTGGAAAGCCAGGATCCCAAGGCTGTCGCAGCCTTGAATCGCACCATTTCCGATTTATCTACCCTGGTTGTTCACACCATCAACCTGTTGGAGCCGGGCTTGCTGGTTATTGGTTCCGACGTGGCGGCCTTTCAAGCGATGATTATGGAGCGACTCGGGAAGATACTGGAACAGCACAAACTTTCTTGCAGTCCCGGAACCACTCGTCTGGTTCCCTCGACGTTGGGAGAATACGGCATCGTATGCGGTGCCGTGGTGCCGACATTGCAACGAGTGTTCCGATTGCCTCGTTGGTCATGATCCGTGTGGCCTCGATGGGCCCGAGGCATTGTCAAGCAAGACAAGAGGAGGGGCATTATGGATAGCCGGCTAGGAATCGCCATGGTTGTGGCAACCGCAGTCCTGACCGTAGGGGGCGTACGGCAGGCTCACGCCCAGGTACCGGTGGGCACGGTGCTATTCGATTTTGATATCAACTCGAATGGTTGCGACCCGGATAATTGGAATTTCTTCGGGACCCCGACGACGGATTTTGGAGCGGATCCGTCCGGCACAGGTGTGGTCTCAGAAGACGGCAACGGGGCGTTTCACACCGGTGACTGGCTGGTGCCGGGGGGGCCGTTCCTGGGCCATGGCGTGGGCATTGGACCGTTTCCTCCGGGCCAACCTCTGTGCGGCCCACAAGGCTCGGGCATCGCCGATATCAATCTGGACTTGAGTCAGGGGACCGGCATCAGCATGCGCGTGATGCTGGAACTGCCCCCGGGCGATTTTCCGCCGGCCACCCAGGGCACGCCCGGTGTACGCATGCAGTTTCAGTTGATTGATTCGGATCCGCCACCTGCGCCTGACGATGGCGACACGGTGGCCGTGGTCCCGGCTGATATCCCGGGCAAGCCGTGGATTGACCGGCGATTCCAGCCCAACGGGCTCGAGCAATGGGAGACGGTGACCATCCATTTTGCCGCACTGGACGACGGGTTTGACAACGATGCGGTGGCCGGCAACGATCCCCTGAACTTGGCTGACATCAAAGCCATTCGCATGATCTGGCGCCCGGGCCCCACGTCACAGAACGTCAACATCATCCATTTTGATGAAATCACGCTGATTGGAACCCCGCCGGTGTTATGGGCCGACAAGGATTCCGACAATGACGTGGACCTGGGTGATTTCCGGGTACTCCAGAATTGTTTTCCAGGTGTTCCGACCGATGTGGGCTGTGCCTCGCTGGATGCGAATCGCAATGCCGCTTTCGACGACTTGGACACGGCCAATTTTAACGAATGTCTTCAGGGCCCGGGAAACAACGCTAGTTTCCCGTCCTGGTGTTATTAAGGGTTCCGGGCTTAAGGGTTGCGTTGCTTGGATTGTGCATATCCTAGCACAGGTTCTTGATGAGGAGGAATAAGAAGATGAAGAGCAAAAAGCTTGTAGGACTCACTGCACTGGTGATGGCGGCGGCCGCTCCAGTGGCCATCGCCGACAGCGTTCTTTTTGACTTCGAGACCGGAGCACAAGGGTGGGGTTCGTTTGGCGGCGGCACCACCGATAGCGGCAACGAGGTTCCGGGATCGGCCGGTACCGGTATTGCCCGATTCCACACCGCCGATTTCAGCGACCCGGCCATGACTTTTGGCATCGTTGACGTATCGCCAGTGGGGGTAGACCTGTCGCCGTTCATCGGCATGAGCGTCGATGCCAGATTCGATATACCCACCGACCTGGTCGGCGGTCAGGTGCCGTTTGGCGGGACTCCGGAAATGAAGTTCCTGATGGCCCTTGGATACGCAGAGTGGTCTACCACGGTGGTGCCAACTTCCAATTACCAGACGTTTGCGATTTTGTCAACCTGACCCCAAACTATTACGCGAATCTCGCTCCCTTTTTTGGGAGCTTGCCCAACTTGAACGACCCGAGTTTGCAGCTTAAGTTGGTAATGCCCAAGGGGGCAAACACTGGGGTCGGGCGGTGGCACTACGACCAGATCATCGGCATCACGCCCGAGCCGACTGCGGCGGGTCTACTAGTGGCCGGTGGATTGGTCTGGTTCAGGCGTCGCCGACGGACTTAGCCTGGCCGAGTTGCCTCGCGGTCAGAACGGAGACGAGGAGACGTGCTCTACATGACGGCCACATTGACGCCGCTCGTTTACGCCTGCCTTGGGGCGATATGTGCTTCGCCCAAGGCGGCGTCACGGCTTGTGGTCGACTTTGGGACGTCCGCGCAAACCGAAGCGGGTTCGTTCTTCGGATGCGCCGGCGGTAGACCCGATACCATTGCGGATCGAATCGACCTGCAAGGAGAGCCGGCCAGGTGGGCCTGGCGCGTCGAAGTGTCGGCCAAGGCGGCGGCCTCGGGCGTCGGGGCTGTGGTCCCGCTGAGCGCACCACCCTCCAAGCACAACTCCAGCCGGGCCGACAATTCTGGGCGGCGTTTTCTTGCCCTGCAGGCGGTGGGTGCTCTCGGCGCCAGGAAGCTGCGCTTGGAACTGCGGTCTAGCGCCGCAGGGGGACCCTCTGAGCCAATGCTGGCGGAGTTTGGCGCCTCCGACTTGAGTGATGGGAGTTGGCGCCAACTGTTGGTGCCGCTGCCGCCGGGGTGGGACGGGTCCGCGCTTCTCCACATGCTGCTTGAGGGTCAAGGGTCAGCCTGGTTTGCCCTGGACTCGATTCACGTGGTGCGTGGCGATGGACATCTTCCGGTGGTTGGCCCCAAAGACGGTGAACCTTCGCGGGATCTTCGCTATGCGCTGTGGGTATGGAAGAAGGACCGGATTCTTCCGGATGCAGCCAACAGGAAGGAACTGCTCGATTTCAGCCAGGGTCACGGGATCACGGATTTATTCGTTCAGGTGCCCTACACTTATGAAAACGGGATGGTCAGCCTTCGTCTGGCGGAGCATCAACGATCGCTGATCGGGGCTGCCCACGAGCGAGGCATGACCGTGCATGCCCTCGACGGTCGCCCCCAATACGTGCTCAAGAAGAATCATGGTCGAATGGAGCGTCTGGTGGCGGCGTTGGCCGACTTCAATCGGCAGGGCACCGCCCGGCAACGCTACGACGCCGTCCATCTGGACAACGAACCGTACATTCTGCCGGAGTGGCAGGAGGAATCCTCCAGAAAGATCGTGCTGAACGACTACCTGGAGTTGAATCGGACGTTACGGCAGCAATCGAACCAGGCAGGGATGAAGTTCGGCGTCGATATCCCCTTCTGGTTTGATCAGACGGATGCACAAGGTCGACCTCGTTTCGAGGTGAAACTCGGATCAGTGAGGAAGCCGCTGCTGGAAGCCTTGTTTGGCGTAGTGGATAACGTCGGGGTCATGTCGTATCGGGAACGCATCACCGGTTCCAACGGCGTTGTGGCTTGTTGTGCTCGTGAGTTTCAACTCGGGAAAGAGTTCGGCGTCAACGTCTTTGCTTCGGTGGAGTTGGGCACCGGACCGGAGGTGGAAGCGGGCACGACCTTCGGGGTTTATCCATTCGAGTATTTTCGGGATCAGTTGAGCACGCTGGCAAGGATCGCTTCGCGCACGGCGGGCTGTGCAGGAATCGCGATTCATTACTACGATCCGTATCGTAAACTGGAGAGTCAGCCATGACGGCCAAACATCGCCGAGCGTTCGACGGGAGTGGAAGAAAGCGATGTTTCACGCTGATCGAGTTGCTGGTGGTGGTGTCAATCATCGCCCTGTTGATTTCCATCCTGCTGCCGAGCTTGAAACGGGCCCGGGCCCAGGCCAAGGATGTCAAGTGCCGGGCTAACCTCAAGGGCATCGGCACCGCGTTTACGATGTACGCCGAATGCTATGGTGGCGTCTGGCCACCTGCGGTGGACACCCTGGGCCTGCAAAACCGCTGGCCCGTTCCGTTTCATAACGGAGGCATCATCAACGACCAATTGGGCAAGTACGACCCAGCCACGAACAAGCGAATCCGCGGGGCGAAAAAATCGATTTTCCTGTGTCCGTCGGAGCGGGCCCCTCGGGAGATCAAAAAATGGAACAACGGCACCGACCCCCCCCACACGGTTGACCGCGTGGAAGTCGGTGGAAGCTATGCTTACAATGGCGAGATCCACCGCAAAGGTGAGAAGCTGGAATTGGGGTTCAGGGGGCCGCCTCCCATCCCGCCATATGTTAACAAGATCGACAACTGCCGACGGACCAGCGCCGTATTGACCGTTGTGGGAAATGCCTGGCCCATCAAGACCCCGGCGTCTCCGGGATGGCGATTCTATCGCGATGGTGGAGAGGCATTTTTCAGTGGCTATCGACTGCCCAACGGTGCGCCGGCCCTGCCCGAGAAGGTCTTCAAATTCCGCCGAATCATTGGGGGCCGCCACTCGGGACGAACCAACGGCCTGACTGTGGATACTCACGTCGAATCGCTCAGACCCGACAAGATAAGCTACAATCAGGTCAGTTGGAAAGTTTGGAAAGGGGACCCCGCCGCTATTCCAGGCGGCTTGTAGAATGCGCCACTGGGGCGAACAATTGCTCGACTGCACACCCCCTAGACCATTTCCATGCACCTCAACACGCCTGCCAAGGGGTGTGGCGTGCCGCTCCAGCTTGGCCGGGGTGGTCGTTGCGGTCGCGCTGTCCGGCTCGGTCGCGCTGGCCGACGTCATCATCACCGACTTTAATGCCTCTCCGTTGGGCAGCATGAATCCGCGTGAGAATTGGTTTGCTTTTGGTGTGCCCACTACCGACGCGGGCGTACAGGCCGGCGGCTCTATCGGCAACGGCGCGTTTCATTCGGCGAACTGGGCCAGCGCCACGTTCGGCATCGGTGAAATCATGCAGGGGGTGGTGGACTTGTCCGGCTTCGAGGCGGTGCGCGTGGATGCCCGCTCGGTGGACTTGGGTGGACACACCGGCACGCCCTTGTTGCGCTTCGCTCTGGATTTGCCTAATGCCACCGAATGGTCCACTCCGGCCGTTCCCATTTCGTCGGTCTATCAGACCTTCACGTTTGCATTTACGGCGATGACTCGCACCACCGGGACCGGGCCGTTGGATCTTACCTCCGGGCGGCCCAAACTGGTCCTGGAAACCAACGATCAGACTGGGATTTCGCGATTCGATTTCGATGAAGTTTTCGGAGTGACCCATGTGGGCGGGGGGCCGTTCGAATTGACTCCCGTTGTTCTTCGCCCACCTCCCGACGGTGATGCGGTTCGCGCGATGTGGCTGTACACTTTTCCCAACAACCTGCGGGTAGACGATGCGGCCGAGTCGCAACGCATACTGGATTTCTGCGCCGCCGAAGGGATCAACCGCATCTACTTCGGCGCGTTCGACGCCTGGGCCGGCGCCGCGACATTGCGCGATAACTTGAGAACCTTCCTCACCACCGCCCATAGCAGCGGCATCCGCGTCGCGGCATTGATCAGTGCCATTGAAGTGTATCAAGATCCCGTTTTAATCCGCTCCAGTATCGACGACATCTTGACATTTCACGCTGAGACTCCGGGGAACTCTCTCGACAACTTCGACGACATGCATTATGACATCGAATTCTGGATCAGCGTGGGCTGGACTTCCGTGGAATCCGAGCGACAGAACGTTGCCCGGCAGTTTCTCGACAACGTGCTGGTCAATGCCCGAAACCACCTGGATGCCAACGGTGAGCCGGCCATGGGCGTTGGGGCCGATTTATCCGCCCACTTCAACATCGCCGGGATGTTGCCCAACCCATTTGTGTATGACGGCGTGACGCAGCTCTTCAACGAGCATGTGATGGATCATGCAGATGAGCTGACCTTTATGAGTTACATCGACTCGCCCGGCGGACTATTGAACTGGGTCACGCATGAATTGGACCAGGCTGCGGGCAAGGGGAGACGCGTTCTGCTGGCGGCGGACATTCAGCCCGTGCCACCCGAGGTGCCGATCAATTCGTTTGCAGACAACATGACCCCGACACCATACTCAGCCATGACCACCGCGCTGGAATGGCTGCACACTCTTTTGACGCCGAGCCAGTTGCAGGCGTTGGAGGGATTCAGTGTGTTTCACTTCGACGGTTACGCCAATCAATTTCCCGATCCTCGGAACGTTGCGGACCTGGATGGGGATGGTGACGCAGACTGGGATGACTTCGCCGACTTCCGCGCCATGCTTGCAGGCCCGGCCAACGCCGCCTCCGGACTGGCGGTCGAT
Source organism: Phycisphaerae bacterium (assembly GCA_046754265.1). Lineage (GTDB taxonomy): Bacteria > Planctomycetota > Phycisphaerae > UBA1845 > UBA1845 > OFTM209. The sequence goes on along the minus strand of JBHHVM010000002.1, from coordinate 4,043 downwards.
GGTGACTTGAACCTCGATCTGGTCGTGGACCTGGGCGACTTCTCTCTGTTTGGGAACTGCTTCACGGGCCCGGGAATCTCCGGGCCGATCGCCCCTGAATGTCGTCGCTGATGCATTGGCTGGATTGGTCAATCATCGGGTGTTATATCGCTTTGGTGACGACGATCGGGCTGCTGTTCATGCGCCGGGCCGGCGGTAGTGTGGCCGAGTTCTTCGTGGCTGGACGCAGGCTGCCCTGGTGGATCGCCGGAACCTCGCTGGTGGCCACCTCTTTTGCGGCTGACACCCCTCTGGCAATTACCGGCATCGTTGCTGAAAAGGGCATCGCCGGAAACTGGTTGTGGTGGAACCAGGTGGTCGCCTGGACGCTGGCCATCGCCGTCTTTGCCAGGCTGTGGCGTCGCGTGGGGGTGATCACCGATGCCGAGTTCATCGAACTGCGCTACGGAGGGCGGCCGGGCGCATTTCTTCGGGGGTTCAAGGCATTCTATGTTTCGGTGATCTTCAGTACTTTCACTCTGGCCTGGGTGATGCTGGCCATGCAGAAGATCGTCAGTGCGACGATTGCAGAACCCCACTGGGTGGTTTCTCTGGAGCAGGCCATCGCCAACTCGTTTGGCTGGGCAGCCGGGTCGTTCGACGCCTGGAAATGGATCGTGCTGATTGCGCTCTTCGTGACGGCCACCCTGTATACGGTTATGTCCGGGTTCTGGGGCATCGTCATCACGGACCTGTTCCAATTCGGAGTGGCCATCGTCGCCTCGATGCTGTTTGCGTTCTATGCTGTGGATGCCGTTGGCGGCGTCGAATCCCTCAAAACGAAGCTGGCGGACCGGCTTGGCGCCGATCAGGCCTCGGATCTGCTGGCGTTTTGGCCCGGCAGCGGCTCGGAATGGATGCCGCTCAGTGCGTTTGTCGTCTACCTTTCGATTCTGTGGTGGGGAGATTGTAGCGGAGGCATAGGGACGCAGAGGATGTTCAGCGCCCGCTCGGAAAGAGATTCGGTGCTCACCGCCGTCTGGTACAGCGTGGCCCACTTTGCGTTGCGCCCCTGGCCTTGGATCGTCGTAGCGCTGGTGGCTCTGGTCTACTATCCCGATCTTGCCGACCGCGAATCGGGTTATCCCATGCTGATTATGGACGTTCTTCCCATCGGGCTTCGCGGCCTGATGATCGCCTCACTGCTGGCTGCGTTCATGTCCACCGTGGACACGCATCTTAATTGGAACGCGTCGTACTTCGTCAACGATTTCTATAAACGATTCTGGCGGCCCCTGGCCAATGAACGGCAGTGCATACGGGTTTCGCGTCTAGCCACGCTGGGGTTTGCCCTGTTGTCGATTGTCCTGGCGTACTTTATGAACAGCATCAAAGACGCCTGGCTGGTGCTCTTCAACCTGCAGGCGGGCATCGGTTTGGTGCTCATGGTGCGTTGGTTCTGGTGGCGGGTCAACGCCTGGTCGGAGATATCCGCCATGGTGGCTTCGCTGGTGAGCACGACTGCCTTTCGAACGTTGACCGACTGGAGCGCGACCACCTGCATCCTGGCCACGTCGGTAACCTGCTCCCTGGTTTGGGTCACCGTTACCTTGCTTACGCCTCACTCAGATTGGGACACACTGCAACGCTTTTATCGCCAAGCCCGCCCCAGTGGTTTTCTCTGGAACGCGGTGAAACGGCGATGCCCGGAGGCTGGGCGATCAGAGTTGACCTGGCAGTCGTTGCTGGCCTGGCCTCTTTCGGCTGCGGCATTGTACGCACTTACCTTTACCATCGGGAAGTTAGTGCTACAGGAGTACTCGGATGCAGCCATCCCTATGGTTGCCACCGTTGCGTTCGGTATTCCAGCCTGGCTGTTCTTCGGAAAGACCCAGACTCCAACACCCACTTGAAAATGCCCTACCCTCTCTGGTGCAATCGTTGCTGAACGCGTTGCAGGTCTTGTTGCGATCTGCGATGGCTTGGGTTGATTCGGAGCGCCCGGCCAAAACAATCTTCGGCTTCATGGAGCATTCCTTCCCGCAAGTAGGCTGCACCCAAGGCGTGAATCGAGCTCACATGCTTGGGATCGATGACCAACGCCCGCTCGAAGTGATTCCTGGCCTGGGCGAATCGCCCCTGGGAGGCGACGGCTACGCCCAAATTGTACCAGCCTTCCAGGTCGTCAGGCCGATCAGCGACGGCCCGGGTCAACTGCTCGACCGCAGCGTCCCAACGTCCCATCCTCATGAGCAGTCCACCGTACATCCGGCGAACGTAGCCGTCATCCGGCGCCAGGGCGACGGCTCGCTCGTACTGGACAAGGGCCTCGGCGGTCTTCTGCTGCTCCTGGAGGACAAAGGCGAGATCGGCCCGTATATGTGCTGCCGACGGAACGCGGTCGACCAATCTTCGCAGCAACGACTCGCCGTATTCCAGTTGGCCGGCGGTCAAGGCCCAATGAGACTGGGAATACAAGGTTATGGCTTCGGTGAAGTCCTTTGGATCCTTTCCTATCGGCTCAAACCGCTCTTGCTCATCGCCTTGAAGGGCCTGGGTGTCTATGCCACCGGTGTAACCGAGCGATTGCAGCATGGCCAGGTCGGCGGCGCTCAATTCCAGAGCCGCTGCGTCGTCCGGAGGCGGCGGAGGGGCGGCGGCGATGATCGATCGCAGGCGTTGGCGCATTTGGGCCGCTCGCTCCGGAAAGCGATCTATCAGGTTGTTCAACTCGCCCGGATCGTCGTGCAGATCATAAAGCTCCGGTCTGGGGGCCAGTATATACTTCCACGATTCGTGGTGAAGACTGCGGAGCGGTGACAGGCCAAATTGCAGGTGTCCTTCCAGGGATTCGCCGTAGGCATTCAGGTCGAGATCCTGGCTGTCGCCGCGAATCAGCGACATCAGGCTATGGCCTTGTTGCCGGCTGAGCGGTTTCTGATGCAGGAAATCACAAATCGTGGCTGCTACGTCGATGGTGCGAACGCGCCCCTGGACCTTCCGGCCCGGCGGTACCGTGCCGGGGCATCGAAAGATCAGCGGGACGCGTAGGGTGGTGTCGTAGACAAAATATCCGTGTTGGTATTCTTCGTGCTCACTAAACGCTTCACCGTGGTCGCCCACCACGACCACCAACGTTCGCGAGGTCAAGCCCAACACCGCGAGCTCCTCGATCAATCGACCAATCTGACGGTCGGTAAACTCGATCTCTTGAGCGTAGGCCTGGGTCGGGCTAGACAACCCGGCACCCGTGGCCACATACGGATAATGCGGGTCGTAGAAGTGTACCCATAGAAAAAACCGATCGGATGACAGGTCTCGCAGGGCACCCAAGGCATCTTCGCAAACTTCGTCGCCGCGGCGCTCAGCATGAAGGGCGATGGTGTTGGCCCCACGAGACACTTCGCTGAATCCCTCGAAACCCTGATCGATTCCAAACATTCGATTGAGCACGAACGACGCCACAATTGCCCGGGTATGCAATCCAGCCGCCTTCAGGATTTCTGCAAGCGTCTCGCTGTTGGATGGTAACCGGTTGGTGCCGTTCTTTCGCACGCCATGGACGAAGGGGTAGACGCCGGTCATGATGCTGCAATGGGATGGAAGCGTCAGCGAGGTGCAGGTCGTGCAGTTCTCAAACAGGGCGCCTTGGCTCGCGAGCTGATCGAGGTTCGGCGTTTGCACAGCCTGTGAACCGTAGCATCCCAGGAAATCGGCCCGAGTTGTGTCGAGGGTGATCAGGAGGACGTTAAGCGTCCCGGGATCCGCCGGTGCGGGTGTTCTGGACTTGGCGAACCAGTAGGAGCCGGTCACGATGCCCACGACGAAGAGGGCGGTGACCAACCACAATGGCCGATTCACGCCGGACTCATGCGCTGGAGATGTTGAGCTGGCATCTTTCATTAGCTCGTGCGCACAGGCTTTCCTAATTGATTGTAATGGTCCCGGCCACAGACCGCAAGGCAACATGCGCCTGCGGAGCGCAAATGGTTGTTGGCAGCATCAATCGGCCCAAGTACGATGGCTTCATGCCCAGCCCGTTCCGCCATGTCATCCAAGCCGGG
>JBHHVM010000001.1:0-41798 GCA_046754265.1 Phycisphaerae bacterium | reverse complement strand
TCGCCGCCGAAGGCCCCGCCGATTTCCGCGCCGCTGGTGCCGATGTTGACGTTGGCGATCCCGCAATCGCTGCCGGCGTGGCCCAAGAATCGCTCGGCTTCAAGCAAGTTGCGCGTGAAGATGGCACTGGACAGACCCTGCGGGACGCCGTTGTGCAGGGCGACCGCCTCGTCGATGTCGGCATAACCGATGACGTACAGGATGGGGGCGAAGGTCTCCTCCTGGACGATGTCGAATTCGTTCTTGGCTTCGACGATGCAGGGCGTGACGTAGCCGCCGCCGGGATACTGTTGGCCGGTCAGTTTTTCGCCGCCACGGAGGACTTGGCCCCCTTCCTTTTGGACCCGCTCCAGGGCGTTGAACATGTCATCGACGGCCCCGGTGTCGATCAATGGGCCCATTAGCGTGTCTTCAGCCAGCGGGTCGCCGATTTTGATCTGCCCGTAGGCGGCGACCACCTTCTCGGTCAGCGTCTTCTTGATGGATTCGTGGACGATGACGCGGCGCGTGCTGGTGCAGCGCTGACCCGCGGTGCCCACGGCACCGAAGACGATGGCCCGGGCGGCCAGGTCCAGGTCGGCTTCGGGTGTCACGATGATGGCATTGTTGCCGCCCAGTTCGAGAATCGTCCGGCCGAGGCGCTTGCCGACGACTTCGCCGATGCGATGGCCCATGCGGCAGGAGCCGGTGGCGGAGACCAGCGGGATGCGCCGGTCACCGATGAGCCGTTCACCGATGGTTGAACCGCGCCCGATGACCAAGCTGAAGATGGCGGGATCGACGTCGGAGTCCTTGCAGACCTGCTCGGCGATCTTCGTGCAGGCGATGGCGGTCAGCGGTGTCTTGGACGAAGGTTTCCACAAGGTCACGTCGCCGCAAGCGGCAGCGATGGCCCCATTCCAACTCCAAACCGCCACCGGGAAGTTAAAGGCGCTAATTACGCCGATCACGCCGAGCGGATGCCACTGTTCGTACATGCGATGGCCCGGTCGCTCGGAGTGCATGGTCAGGCCATAGAGTTGGCGGGACAGACCGGTGGCGAAGTCGCAGATGTCGATCATCTCCTGCACCTCGCCCTCGCCTTCAGCTCGGATCTTGCCCATCTCCATGGTGACCAGGGCGCCAAGCTCAGCCTTGTAATCGCGCAGGGCCACGCCAAGTCGGCGGACGACCTCGCCGCGCTGCGGGGCGGGCACCAGCCGCCAGGTCTCAAAGGCCTGGGCCGCCCGCGCGACGATCGTGTCGTACTCGGATTCGGTAACCTGTTTGACCGAAGCGATAGGTCGGCCATCGATCGGCGAGATGGATTCAAGCGTATCGCCGCCGCCGGTCCATTCACCGGCAAAGCCGCCGGGGTTGCTCTTCTCGATGCCCAGCTTGTTGAGAATATCCTGCATGATCGGGGTCCTTGCTGTAGTGAATGAGATCGAGTTTCGAGTTGAACGGCTCGGCACTTCGCTCACCGGTTACAAACCGGTGCCACATTATGCCTTTAACTCGAAACTCGCTACTCGCAACTCTGAACTCTTTAGTCCGCCGCTTTGGCTTGGATTCGGTTTAGCTTGACGTCCACGATCTCGAAGATCGCTTCCCACTCCGTCTCGACGATGATCTCGGTGAGGGCCTCGGCCGTCATCTTGCCGACGATGCGATAGGTGGCGATGCCCTTGGTCAGCTTGTAGTGGACCTTCTCGATGCCGGGGATAGCCCGGAACTTCTTTTTGAGTTTGATGGCCACGGAGGTCTTGAGACCCTCGATTTCGATTTTGATTTCGCCGCCGGCCGAGATTTGCGTGGCCCATTGCTTCATACAGGTGTTGTACACCTGGTCGATGATCTGGGCCCCGGCGTTGGACAGGGCCATTTTGCCGGCCTGCTTGTTGGCGGTGAAATGACCGCGGGCACCGCCGCGCCAGTTGGGCAGCGACTCGCTGGCCAGCAGACGCCCGGTGTCGGTGTAGAACATCTTGACCACCGCGTCGCCGTTGTACATCGCCGTGCGCGTGCCGTAGAGGTTTTCCACCCCCGCGGCGTTGGCGTGGGCGCTGCCGGTCACGAAGATCTGGGTGCCGAAATCCTTGGCGATGGCCTGCATCTTGGCGATGTTGTCTTCCACAGCCGCGTCGGCGGACTCGCGCTTGGCGATCTCGCGGACCTGGGCACCGGCGTAAACATCGAAACCGCTCTTGAGCAGGCGCTCCTCGATCTTGGACTCCAGGATGCTGCTGTCGTCCAGGACGTTGTCGATGTATTCATCGATCATGACCATCACGCCGGGTCGGCCTATCTGGTCCAGGACGTTTTGCACTTCGCCCCAACTGGTGGCGATGGCGGTCTTGTTGACCTTGGCTTTGATCTTGCAGAAGAAGATTCCGCCGGCACCCGCTCCCTCTTGGATGATTTTGTAGTCGCTGATGATGCCCTCAGCCCGGGAGTAAATCGTGTCGCGGATGAGCTCAAAACTCTCCACTTGGCTGAAGCTGGAAATCTCCTGCTTGCCGCCTTGTTCGAGGGCTTTGCGCAGGGCGTCCTGCCTGGCGGCGTCGGCGCTGATGCCCTGGCCGGTAGCTGGAACCTCGACGATGTCGTCGGCCCGGGCGGGGGCCATCCAGGCGGCGGCTGCGATCAGCGCGATAAGCGGGGTGAGGCAACGAAACTTCATGGCGTTTCTCCTGTCCGTTTTGAGCGGAACACTGCCGGCCCATTCGCGAGGGGCCGTGGACGTTTCCCATCGGCAAGCTACGGGTTGGACAGCCGGCCCGCCGGGCCGTTAGTGCCGCCCCAATCTTGGGATTGTGACGGAGATCGGGCCCGGCGGTCAAGGGTGGGGCGAGCCCATGCCGCGATCCGCGTGGGGCCACAAGCAGGTGGGGAAAGTCGAAGTTTGGTCCCTGGTCAGGTACAATGGCAGGCGTGGGGCGGGCGGTGAGTTTTCTTGGGTCCACGGGTGAGCGATGTCCTCTTTTTCCAGGGTATTGGCCATGGCGGCGAGTTTTGAGCAACCGCTGGAGGATCGCCTCCAGAAGCTCCAGGATGAGTTGGTGGCTATGATCGAGTCCGACCGGCACATTATCGTGGGTGCCCGGGCCACCATGTTCTACACCCGGCCCCGCTATACCGCGGATATCGATTACGCCGTCGGTCGCAAACAGTACGGAAAAACAATTCGATGGCTTGGCCAAGCGGGCGTGTCTTTTACGTCCGAGGGCGAGGCTATCCTGTGTTCGGAGTTGCGGGTGGACGTGATCGACGCCAGCCGCAACGAGGTGATACAAGAGGTGCTCGAACAACAGCGAGGCGTGCCTTCCCTGGAAGCGGTCGCCGCCCTCAAATACGTGGCTGCCATTAGCCCGACGCGATCCTATGAACGCAAACAACAGGATGCCGCGGATCTAACCGCCTTGGTCCTGTGTCCGGAGTTTGATGAAGGGGCGTTTGTGCGTTTCTTGGTCGGACCCTACGCAGATGAAGTGGAAAAGGCCAAAGGGATCCTGGCCGACATAAAAGCTCATCGGCCAACCATCCTTTAGTTGGTATTGAAAGGTAGCCGAATGTCGCAGCAGAAGCGCACCATGATAACGGGTCTGAGGATGTGTTGTATAAGTGTTTTCGTGGCCTGTTCTTGGTCGATGCCCGTTTTGGCTGGGCCATCCGACGTCACCGGTTCACTGCAAACCGGCCAAGGCGTCCGGGTGCTCAAGCTTTGGGGCACACCCGATCAGCGAGGCCATGCTCACGGCGTTCTGCTGGGCGCGGACTTGATGAAGGTCTTTGAAGGCATCGTGTTGGACCCGCGGATCGTGGACAGTCTCCCGGTTTATGAATCGAAAGTGCGACGGCAGCTCTTGGGCCGGTTTCGTTTCGACCCGGACTATCGGGCCGAGCTGGAGGGCATGTTACGCGGGATCGTCGAAGCCGTGGGTTTGGAGGGCACGCGGCTGGAAAAGCTGGGGCGTCACCTGGACGTGCGGGACTTGATGGCCCTGAACTGTATGGCTGATTGGTATCCCTTTGCGTGTTCGAGTTTCAGCGCCTGGGGCCCAGCCACGGCCGACGGCCAGATGATCACCGCCCGTAATTTGGATTTCATTCCGCTGCCGGGTTTGGAAACCGACCACGTGTTGATCGCCTATCTGGAGCCGGGTTCCGGCAAACTGCCCTGGGTGTCGTTGGCCTGGCCTGGTTTGATCGGGGCCTATTCTGCCATGAACGCCGGAGGCGTGACCGTGTCCATGCACGATGCCTCACCGCTGGAGCCCACGCACCGGGGGGCGTTCGTGCCGCGGTCCTTGGCCCTGCGCGATGCGATCGAATCAGCCCGGGCCGGTAGCGCGGTGGCCGACGTCAAACGGGTGCTGCTCAAATGCCCGACGATGTTTGGCAACAACATCCACGTCAGTTCGCCCTACACCGGTCAAGCCACGCCGGCTGCGGTGTTCGAGTACGACGGCCAACTCTCCAAGGACGGCGGGGTGACTCAACGCGTCGCATCGTCCTCGAAAGGCACTTCCTGGCTGACTTGCACGAATCACTATTGCCGCCGGGCCGATCCGCCCCCGGTCCAGGACCATCCCTTCAGCACGGTGCGGCGCTTCACCACCCTGGCGACGGCGTTGGCCGACGCAGGCCGCTCGCAGGGCAAGATCGACCCAGCCTGGGCCCGAAGCAACCTGGCCAAGGTGGCCACCCAAGGTGACGTGCTCACCCTGCACACCGTGTACTATTTGCCCAACCGCAAGGAAATGCTGATCAGCCTGACTCAATCGGGTCAGCCGGCCACCCGCTTCGAGCCGGTTCGGATGACCCTGGCCAAATTGCTGAGGAAGTAGTTGGCCAGGTGCGGTCATAGAGAGCCGTCGGTCCGCCTGAATGGCCCCGCCGTTCGCGCGGCGCCCGGTCGAGTCACCGCGCGCATCGCGTTGACGGCGTATGCACGGGCATCAAAAGCAAACGACGACCCGTTACTGTTGCGCTTCTCGAGGCACAAAGGGTTTGGCGGCGCTGATGTCGATGATCTGTGCGGCGCCGGTGTCGGTATCGATGAGATACACTCGCCCTTCGTGCGAGACTGCCTGCCTGGAGTGTCTGAACTGATTGTCATGGACCGATGCCGCGACGCAGCCGGTCAGCGGGGCAGCAAGCAGAGTCAGCACGGCCAGAATCGAGCGTTTCATCAATTCCTGCTCCTCTTCTGAGAGAATGAACGTGAATCTCTTGGAACTAGACCCGGCATCGGCCCAGAGGTTAGGGGGGGGTGAGAACTTCTGGACATCGCTTCCATTGAACCCGGGAGAAAACCCAGTCTCTTGGTGCGGTCTGGGAACAAATGGTAAGGGGGCCCGATGCACAGCCCGGGCTTCGAGGATGCCGGAACGGGCCGCCGGTTGCGATCGGCGCAGCCCGGGGCCCGGTCAATGCCGTCGACCGTTCCTGGCAGGGGCCTATCGGGTGTTGCGGCGCAATTGCTCGGCTAGCAGGTGGGCCAATGCTTGGCGCGAGTCGGCGTCGAAGGTGTGCAGGCCTGCCTCGAACTTTTCGACTCGGCGGCGTTCTTCAAGGAAGTTGCGGATATCTGGGACCAGGCGGATGGCATCTTTGAGGACGCCGCGGAACCGGCCGATGCTGTCGCGGTCCAGGTTGTCGGATGTGTTGGCCATCTCGTCGAGCAGTCGCCGGATTTCGTCCACCCAATCTTGAAAATTGTTTTCCACAGCCAGGTAGTGTTCGGCGTCGGCTATGAGGAACGTGCGGATGACTTCGGTGTCTTGCTCGGTCAGCGGCGACCCAGCCTGCAAATGATCGATTGCTTCCTGGGCTTCATGTTGCCACTGTTCCTGTTGGATTTCGCGGCAGGCGGCGTCCAACTGGTTGAGCTTGGCTTCGAAAAGCCCGAAGCGATCCGGGCACTGGTCTGCCACGGCCTGGTCGGCGGCGTCTTTGAGGGCCTGGACGGTATCGGCGACTTGGTTGGCTGCGACCTTGGTCATGGCACGACTCCTAGGTTGGCCGTGGATGTCTGATAACCACGTTGGCGGGGGTATCCCTGTCAGGACCATCGGCGGACCGGATAGCGCGGTTAAACAGTTTTGAGTTCAGACAGCCAGGGCGGCTGGTTCGGCGCCCAACCGTCGTGCCTGGCGCGCCGATTGTGGGTTATCGGTCGTGGGTTGGGTTTGCCGGAGCCCCGGCCCGCTACCTGGGGGGTGGGTGCGGTGCTAGACTGCCGGCATGGCGGGTTACGATGCCATTGTGATCGGTGTGGGGGGGATGGGCAGTGCCGCCCTTTATCACCTGGCCCGCCGAGGTTTGAAGGTGTTGGGCATCGAGCAATTCGACGTGGCCCACGATCGGGGAAGCTCCCACGGTCAATCACGGATCATACGCCGGGCCTATTTCGAGCATCCCGACTATGTGCCGTTGCTCGACCGCGTCTACCCGATGTGGCGCGAGCTAGAGGCTGACACCGGGCGGGACTTGTTTGTTAGAACCGGGTTAATGTTGGCTGGACCTGCCGAAGGGGCCATCATTTCGGGAGTGCGCCGGGCGGGGGCTGCACATGAGTTGCGGATAGACGACGTACCGGCGCCGGAGGTGGCCCGGCGATTCGGGGCGTTTGCCGTGCCCGAGTCGATGGACGTCTTGTTCGAGCAAGACGCGGGGTATTTGAGGGTTGAAGCCTGCATCGAGGCCCACGTGGATCGGGCGGTTGCCTGTGGGGCGGAGTTGGTCTTGGGGCAAGCGGTGCGGGGTTGGTGCGTCGAGGGGGCGGGGGTGGCGGTGACCACGGACCGGCAGCGGTTCCTAGCCGATCGGCTGGTGCTCTGTGCGGGCGCATGGACCGGCCAACTGGCGGCGGAGTTGGGCTGGCCGTTGGAAGTGCGCCGCAAGGTCGTGCTGTGGTTTCAAGACCAAGCAGCCGGATTCCGGGTGAGCCGGGGGTGTCCGGTTTTTGGGTTCGACACGCCCGAGGGGTTCTTCTACGGGTTCCCAGCCGGGGACGATGGGCGGGTCAAAACCGGCAACCACAGCGGTGGCCTGGTGACAGACGATGCGAGCCTTGTGGACCGGGCGCTTCACCCAGCCGACGTTGAGCCGGTGCAGCGATTCGTCGAACGGCATCTGCCGGGATTGGGAGGGCAGGTCTTGGATCACAGTGTTTGCCTGTACACCGTGACGCCGGACGAGCACTTCATTGTCGATCGGCACCGGGACCATGCCCGGGTTTTACTGGCGGCCGGTTTCAGCGGGCACGGGTTCAAGTTTGCGCCGGTGGTGGGTTCGGTGTTGGCGGACCTGGCGGTGGCCGGCCGGACGGATGAGCCCGCGGCCCTTTGGTCGGCGCGGCGAAACGCGATACGGTCTACTTGATGCCGATGCCCTTTTGGCCGGACGAGCCGTAGCGTCCCCATTCGACGCTCATCACGCCGGAGCTGGGGTCTCCGATATTGACGTAGCGCATGTTGTAGCCATTGCCCAGGGCCTCTAGAGGTCGCTTGCGGACATCGGGCCCCTGGGGCATGGCGAACTGGGAGTCCGGTATCGGTTGATTGATCTGCTCGTAGGTAAATCGATGGACGACCCGCATGCCTGAGCCCCATTCGCGAATGGCCTGGAGGACCAGGTAGCTGTTGGCGTCGATCCACCAGCGGGTGATGTTGGGGTGGGCGCTCGGCGAATCGAGATTGAGGTTCCAGGCCTGGACCACAAAGGTGTCTTTGCCCTCGAATTTTTCGGCGCCGATGAATTCGAGATTCAATCTGGCGATGGCGTGCCCGGGTGGAATCCGCGATAAACTGAACGGATCACACAGGACCAGGTTGATGTGGTCCAGATGAAGGTAGGGAAGTTGGGCCAGTTGCTTGCCCATGTTATCTTGAGTGTACCACCAGCAGGTGGTCCCGTCGCTGGCGATGATGAAGGGGTATTCCATCATGTCGGAGACGTCGGCATAGAATTTCTGTGGCCCGTCGAGGTGGAATTCCGCGCCGGCCGATCGCATCGCGGTGAAGATGCCATGCTCGCCAGGAGCATATTGGGTTGTGCGGGTCTTTTCTGAAAGCGTCTTTAGGCTTCGACGGAATTGGGCCAGGTCTTGCAGCAGGACCATCAAGTCCCGGGATTGCGACGCCTGACCCAATTGTTCTTTATGAGATTGAGTCAGCGATTCGCTTCCGGCTGTGTACTGGGCCTGGAAGGTGATGGCGTGACGATTCAATTCGCTGCGGAAGCCGGTGAATTTCAAGATGCCGCTCCAGTTGGGGGGCAATTCCACCGGCATCTCAAAACGGTTTTCTTTATCGTCGTATCGAAGGTGATAATAAGGGATGCCGAATGATTCTTTGCCTTCTTCTTCGACGACCAACTGGTGAAAGTGCGTGGGCGACATCGGCTGGTCAAAGACAATGCCCAGCTTGATCAGGCGACCCACTTCGGTTCCGGACGGGGGAAAGATGTCAATGACACGCGGTAAGGGGGCGTCTTTGTCGTCGAAATCTCGGCGAGTGTGAAACGTCCATTGGAAGGGCTCCGCCAGTTTTCCACTGGCGGACTTGAACCCGCGATTGGGGTTGGTGTTCACCGACGCGTTGACGAGCGGTTGCTGCAGTTCATAGGGTTTGAGCTCGAGGGGAAAGATGAGTTCATATCGGGCTGGATCGTAGCGCCAATTGCCAGTGGGCCTAAAGAAGCTCTGTTCCCAGCGCAGGTCGGTACATCGCGGGTTCATGGGCTGATCGAAGCGAATGCGCACTTCTGTGTAGGGCTCGACCTCCTCGGTCCCCAGGGCGGGGAAGACCTCGATGACGGTGGGTGGATTGGCAGGCCCTTTGGCCAGGGCTTCCTTGGCGCTTTTGTCTGCCTGAGGCCCGGCCGGAACTTTGGGGCTGGCCTGGGCGGTTGCCGGAGACGTTGGACCGGGCTTGTCCCCGGCCGGGGTGTCGGTGGCCATCCCCCAAAGCAGGCTCGAGGGCACCAGAATCAGGGCGCAAGCGGCGGAGGTGGCGGCAGCACGTTTTTGGGCGGTCATGGTCTACCTATTCAGTAAGGACATCCACGCTATCGGCTGAGTCCCCAGGCGCAGGTCGCTGGAAAAGGGGACCGCTGGCTAATCCACTGAAGCTACCCGTTCGGCGCATCGAGCGTCAAGCCGTCACGGTCACGCCTGGGTAACAGCCGGGGACCTGGGTCGGTTATTTCCGAGGTCCAAAGGGCTATCGGGGGGGATCGACCCATTCAGAGTCGGAATTGGTGGCGAGACACTCTGGACACTTCGGGGCGTCGAATGACACATCGCCCGATAAAGCTGCCGATGTCATCGACAGCTTGGCACGGCGCGGGTGCCCTGTTTACCCATCCGGGTCCGCCCGGATTTCTTCCAGGCGTGGGCGCAGTTCCGCGGGGATCTGCTCGGCCACGGCGTCGTCGATCAGGTCGACGCGGATCATGTCGGCGATGTGTACTTGATCGATTCGACGGAAGGCGATGAGCTTCAAGATCAACAGTTCGCGCAGTTCGATGGCGTCCACGCCCTCGGGGCTGCGGATGCCCTTGACCACAGGCGGGGCGGGATGGAGATCGTGTGGCTTGATCGGTTCGCCCGCGAAGAGGACATGGACGCCGCGGCTGGGCATCGGATCAGCCTGATCGAGGAACATGGTTATGCCGTTAACCTCGGCCATATCGAAACCGGCGGCCGACATCGCTTCGGCGGCGCGGGGCAGGTCGGCGCGATTCAGAAGCACGTCCACGTCCTTGGTGTTGCGGATGGCCCCCTCGTCTTTGCTGCCGACCCAGATCGCCACGGCATTGCCGCCAATCACGACGTAGGGCACGCTCGCCCCTTCCAGCGCCCGGCAGGTACGAAGCAACCGCTCACGAACCTTTTCCACCGCTCGTTCTGCGCGCATGATCCACTCCATTGGGACACGGACCGCAGTCACCGGAATGTCCACGTCGGGAATCTTCATGACGCACATTCTAGCCGAACGGCCAAGACCATGCAGCCCCGGGCGGCATTTCACAGGTAAAACGCACCCGGCTTGACGACCGTCAAGGCCTTGGCGCGTCGGGTGGTCGATAATCCCGATCGTTGCGGCGACGCCCTCATGGCGCGCCCAGGATCCCCAGGGTTGTCTTCTGCCCGACTGGTAAGGCGGGCGTATGAGTTCTGCGCTCCATGGCAGCGAACCCGCCCCAATCCGACGGACGACGCGGCTTTGTGGTCAGCCTGTTGATGGGTGCGGGGCTTTTGGCGGGGTATGGCCTTGGGGCGTGGCATTTCTTGCGCTACTTGGTTCCATTGAAGGCGACTCGCACGCGGCGAGAAATGTTCGTAGGCACCTTGAAATCCATCCCGGTGGGAGCATCTTTGACGGTGAAGGACCCAGCAGGCCAGGAAATCGCCATTGCCCGAACGGGCACCGATGCCCAGGACCCAGCCCGGGGCTTCAAAGCGCTGTCCAGCAAGTGCCCGCACCTGGGCTGCAAGGTGCATTTCTCGCCCGGAGACCAGCAATTCCTCTGTCCGTGCCACCAGGGCGTGTTTGACAAGAACGGCAAGGCGGTTTCGGGCCCCCCAGCCAAGGAGAACAAGAACCTGCTGACCTACGACGTGAAGGTAAACCCGGCGACCGGCTGCGTGTTCGTGATGGTGTCGGCGGAGGCTGCTTATCATGGTTGAACCCGCCAGGCCGGGCCCGTCGTCTACCCGAAGCTCCGGCGGCCGGCTTTGGCAGTTGCTGCCGGTCGATTGGGGCAAGGTCGAGGAGGTCACCAACGAACCGGTCCCGGGGCACATCAAGCGGTGGTGGTTCGCCCTGGGGGGAACGCCGGCCTATCTATTCTTGATTCAAATCACGACCGGCATCCTGCTGGCGTTCTATTACGTGCCCTCGGCCGATCGGGCCTACGAGAGCGTCGATGCCATCACGCGGGTCGTGCCTTTCGGCTGGTTCCTGCGTAGCGTCCACAAATGGGCCGGCAACTTGATGATCATCACGGTCATCCTGCACATGTCCCGAGTCTTCTTCTCGTGCGCGTTTCGGCACCCGCGGCAACTGAACTGGATCCTCGGCGTGTGCCTGTTGCTGGTCACGCTGACCATGGGCTTTACGGGGTATTCGCTGATCTACGAGCAGCTCAGCTATTGGGGCATCACCGTCGCCACGGAGCTGACCGCGTCGGTCCCGGTTGTTGGCGAGGCGCTGGCCACCTTCATGCGCGGCGGCAGCGAGATAGGCCCCAACACGCTGACGCGAATGTTCAATCTGCACGTGGGCATCTTGCCGGTGCTGATCATTCTGCTGATCGGCATGCATATTGCCGTGCTGCGTATCCACGGCGTGTCGGAGCTTTCCTTCGTGCATACGCCCACCGGCACCGAGCCCGGTCAGCGCAGGCCCGCCCATCGGTTGCCCGGTGTCAGGATAATGGCACTGCTGGCTGCGGTAGTCGCCCTGGGCTGTGCGTTAATGGCTGCCCTGAACCTCCAACCTGTCAACGTGATCGGCCACGACCTGACGCTGGAGGGCAGCCGGATATTCTGGGCCATCGCAGCCGTGGTGATCGCTACCGGTTCGGTGCTGCTGTTTAAGGGGCATTACTACGGGTTGTTGATCTGGCTGTTCGTCAGCATTCTGGCATTGGGCAAGCTGATCTTCGACCTGGTCCATCACGAGGCGGCCAACACGGTGTTGTGGATGGTGGCGGCCGTGGTGCTGGCGTTGACGGTGGTCTATGGAGCGGCCCGTCACCACCGATTTCACGAAGGGCGGGGTGAAGATCGGCCCTTCAACTTCTTCCCGGATCATCTTCTGACCGAGGTGATGATCGGAACGCTGCTGCTGTTCCTGCTGACCTTGCTGTCGCTGGTCTTCCCCGCCGAGATGGGTGAGAAAGCCAACCCGCTGCTGACCCCCGAACACATCAAGCCGGAGTGGTATTTCTTCTTCCAGTTCCGCCTGCTGAAGCTGATGGGCTTGAAAACGGCTGTGCTGCTGAGCGGGTTGATGCTGGCTTTGATCGTGGCCTGGCCCTGGGCTGATGCCCTCTTGGAAAAAATCGCCCCGGGCAAGGACCTGGGAGTCTATGTCGGAATCGTGACCTTTGTGACCTTCCTGGCCTTTACGGTCTGGGAGGCGATGGTGTGAGGGTATGCATCGATGTCCTTGAACACTAAACGTATCGTCGTCTTCATCCTGGGCATCGCCCTGTGCGTGGCCCTGATCATGGTGGCTGAGATGGAGTCCCGCAAACACCTGCCGCCGGCCGAGAGACCGCTCTCCACGGTGTTGGCCATGGTGCCCGAAGCGAGCCGGGATTGCATCGAGTGCCACGCCCAGTCAAGCCCCGGCATCGTGGATCACTGGAAGGCCAGCACCCACGCCCGCAAGGGCGTCGCCTGTGTGGAATGTCACCAGGCCAAAAAAGGGGACGTGGATGGGTTTGAGCACTACGGCGTCCATATCGCCACGGTGGTCACGCCCAGGGATTGCTCCGGGTGCCATCCTCGCGAGGCCCAGGAGTTCGAGGCCAGCCACCACGCAGCCGCCGGCAACATTCTGGCATCGCTGGACAATTTCCTGGCTGAGGTGGTGGAGGGCGCTCGAGAGCCCTTTGCGCCGCATTCGCCCACGCCGGGCAGACCGGGCGTCAAGCAAGTCAACGGACGGGCCAGCGCAACGGTCGGTTGCAAGCAATGTCACGGTAGCAAGGTGGCCCTGCAAGGCACCGACGGCGGCATGATCAGCGTGGACGATCTCAAGCCCGACGGCGATGGCCGACCGACCAACGCCGAGGCGGTGGACCGAGTACTCAAAGACGGCCAGGGCAAGCCCAAGTATCACCCCGGCACCTGGCCCAACACCGGGATCGGCCGACTGAACCTGGACGGGTCGCGGGGATCGTGCTCGGCCTGTCACAGCCGGCACGACTTTTCGCCGCGGCGGGCCCGCCGCCCGGAAAACTGCGGCAAGTGCCACCTGGGGCCCGACCACCCGCAGAAGGAAATCTACGAAGAGTCCAAGCACGGCGTGGCCTACCGCGACCTCAAGGATCAAATGCACTTGGACGGCGAAACCTGGATCCTCGGGCAGGACTATTCGCAAGCCCCCACCTGCGCGACCTGCCACATGTCGGGGCACATGCGCAACGGCGGTCAAATCACGCACAACCCCGGCACGCGGATCAGTTGGACCAACAGGCCCCCCGTCAGCCTGGCGATGGACACCGACAAGGATCACCACGTCATCAAGGAAACCGACCCCGCCAAGCGCCGGGCCCTGGTGACCGACACCTGGCAGGACAAGCGCAGCCGGATGAGTGACGTGTGCATGCACTGCCACACGCCGGATTACATCACGTCGTTCTACCAGCAGTACGACGATCTGGTCGTGCTCTACAACGAGAAATTCGCCAAGCCCGGCCAATTGATCATGGGCGCCCTGCGAAGACAGGGTCTGATCACCAAGGCCAGCTTCGACGAGAAGATCGAGTGGACCTGGTTCTATCTGTGGCATCACGAAGGTCGGCGGGCCCGACACGGAGCGTCGATGATGGCGCCGGACTATGCCCATTGGCACGGGATGTACGAAGTGGCGGAGCGCTTTTATCAGGAGTTGATCCCCGAGGCCCGCGAGATTGCCGAGCACGCCCGCCAGGCGGGTCAGACCGCCCAGGCCGACGCGGTGGAAGCGGTCATTGACGGGATCCTGGCCCGGCCCGAGCATAAATGGCAGGGCGAAGCTTCGGAATAGGATTCATGCACGCTCAAACTGAGCACAAACCGCCGGACTTTGGTCACGGGGCGCCGACCGACAAAGCGCCGGGCCATTGGGTGCTGGCCCGGTTGGGCAAGAAAGTGTTGCGCCCGGGAGGGATCGAGCTGACCCGCCGGATGCTGGAGACGCTGGACATCGGCCGGGATGACCAGGTGGTGGAGTTTGCCCCGGGGATGGGGGCGACTGCCCGAATGACCCTCCAGCGGCACCCGGCCCAGTACACGGCTGTGGAAGGCGATCCAGAGGCTGCCCAGCGAATGGGGCGCTTGTTGAGAGAAGGGAACTGCCGGTGCGTAGTGGGCCGAGCCCAGGCCAGCGGCCTGGAGGCCGCCTGCGCCACGGTGGTCTACGGCGAAGCCATGCTGACCATGCACGCCGCCTCGATCAAGCACCGGATCGTGGCCGAGGCAGCCCGGCTGCTGAAATCGGGCGGGCGGTACGCGATTCACGAGATGGCGGTGACGCCGGATGACGCAGCCGAGTCGCTCCAGGCGGAAATCGCTCGGGAATTGACCGGCCAGATTCGGCACGCAGTCCAGCCGTTGACGCCTTCGGGCTGGCGAGCGTTGCTCGAAGCCCACGATCTTGAAGTGAGCGCCCAGTCTACGGCGCCGATGCACCTGTTGGAGCCGGGGCGGATTTTGCGCGACGAAGGGTTGGCGGGAACGGCGCGGTTCCTGTTCAACGTGCTGACGCACGGCGATGCCCGGCGGCGCGTGCTGGCCATGCGGCGGGTGCTTCAAGCCTATCACGATCACCTGTCAGCCGTTGTCATGGTGGCCGCCAAGCGATCCAGCGGAGGCTGACAGTGTTGGGAGTAAGGGCTTATCAAGAAACCCAAGCCGATTTGGCTGAAGGAGGCCGATCGGCAGAGGGATTCCGGTCGAATCAGGGCGCGAGGGTGTCCCAAAAGTGGAGCATTTCGCCCGGTTTGCCCGAAGATAGAAACCAGGTTGCGCCGCCTTGGCGGCGGCCCGGCGTTGCCCGAGCGGTTCGAGCCAGCCGGGTTGAGGCGGTGACAGTTTCCAACCCACAAGAGAGCACAACCATGTTTGCACGAAGCATTCGACGGGTCTTGACCGTGGGCGTGCTGGCTGTCTGGCTCAGTCAGCCGGTTTTTGCCCAACCGGCGTCACCGGATGGGGCTCCTCCACCTTCTGGAAAGGAGGCCTCGGCACCGGAAAAGCCGTTGCCGGGCCCCAAATACTTTAATCTGCGGTACGACGATGATTTCAGCTATCTGGACGGTCCGCCCGGCTCGTATAAAGAGGACCTTTTTGATCCCATTAAACGGATCCACTTGGGCGATGATTTGATTCTGAGCCTCGGCGGGGAACTCCGCTTCCGGCTGGAAGCCGAGTCGAACAAATCGTTCGACACCAACCCCCGCACCCAGGACACGTTTCAGCTTTACCGTTCCTTCGTGCACTTCGATTTCAAGTACCAGGATTTTGTGCGGGTCTTTTTTCAGGGCGTGGCCGCCTGGGACGAGAAGCGCAGCCTGCCCAAGCGTGGCATCGACGAGAACCGCTACGACATCCATCAGCTCTTCCTGGACGTCAAACCGTTCGGCAACGACACCAACCTGACGGTTCGGATTGGCCGGCAGGAGCTGCAGTACGGCACCGAGCGGTTGGTGTCGCCCCTGGATTGGGCCAACGTCCGCCGGCGGTTCGATGGCGTTAAAGTTTTCTGGACCGACAAGGACTGGAGGCTGGACGTCTGGTACGTCAAGCCGGTGGTGGTCAAGCGGGAGGAGCTGGACGACTTTGACGAGCAGTTCGACTTCTGGGGGGCGTATTTCACATTCAAGGGCATTCCCCGGCACGGCATCGACGTGTATTTCTTCGCGACCGACCGGACGGGCAGCCGCCGCAACCCGAATGGGAAGGTCGGTGACGAATCTCGCTTTACGCTGGGCTCGCGATTCTGGGGCAAGACGGGCCCGTGGGACTATGAGGCTGAACTGGCCGGTCAATGGGGCCGATGGGCGGGCCATACCATCCAGGCGTGGAGCTGGACGGTTGACGGCGGCTACACCTTCAAGCAGGTGCCTTGGAAACCGAGGCTGGGGGCGGGGTTCGACTGGGCCAGCGGCGATGAAGACCCCCGGGACGGCAAGGTGGGCACGTTCGATCAGTTGTTCCCCCTGGGGCACAAGTATTTGGGGTTCCTGGATTTGATCGGGCGGCAGAACATCACGGCCGTCAACGTCAATCTGTCGGCCTGGCCCGTGGAGAAAAAGGTCAAGGCAGCCGTGGCCTACCACGCGTTTTGGCTTAACGCCGATCGGGACGCACTGTATAACGCGGGGGGGAAACCCGGGCGGCGCGATCCCTTCGGCAACAGCGGCTCCGAGGTCGGGCACGAGGTGGACGTGACGGTCGTGTGGAAGATCGACCTACACCAGGCCCTGCTGCTGGGGTATTCTCACTTCTGGGACAGCAATTTCATCATCAATTCGGGCAAGAGCGAGGACCCGGACCTGTTTTACGTGCAATACTCGTTCAAGTTTTAGGGAGATCAACCTGTTCATCAGGGAGCTAGACCATGACCAAGCCCTCATTTGCGTTGAAGATCAAGGCGACTGCCATTGCCGTGCTCACCGGATTCTATACGTTCCAGGCGGGCAGTTGCACCAGTCAATCGGTCAAGACGCAACTGGCCAACGGCCTGCGGACCGGATTGACCGGCGTGTTTAATATAACGTCCGGCGATATCGCCAACGAAATCTTCGACGTCGACGACTAGGACTTCCGCCTGAGAACGTTGTCTTGGCGTCCCGATAGTCTCTGCGGTTCACATCGGTGATGTGGACCGCGTGGCTGCCTGCGCCCAGGCGCCGAACGAGGGTGCCCCCCCGCACAAAAAAGGGTCCTGGTCAACCGCGGGGCGGATGTCTATGATGGCGACCCGTGGTGCGGTTGATACCCATCGGATTCAACAGGAGTCGATATCATGTCCAGGCGCGGATTCAATGTGACGGCGGGTTGGGTGTTTCTGGGGGCGGCGTTGGCAGGCTGTGCCGCCCCCAAGGTGGATTTCAGTCAGATTCAAAGGCCCGAGCGGGCGCCCGAACTTCGGGCGTACGACGTTTTTGTGGGGAATTGGGATTTCAAGGCCGAAATGCTCAATGCCGAGGGGCAGGACAAGGAATGGTCCGGAACCGCCAGTTGGCAATGGGCGCTAAACGAGCGCTTCCTGCACGGCGTGTTGTCGGCCAAGAGTGCTCAAGCGGAGTTCGAGTCCGCCGGCGCCTGGGGTTGGGATAAATCCCGCGGGAAGTATGTTTGGTGGATGTTCAACGACTGGGGTTTTGTCCAGCACGGTCCAGCCGATTACGACGCCGACGAGAAAGAATGGTCCATGGAGTACACTGGTACGGGCCTGGATGGGACCAAGAGTTTTGGTTGCTACGAGGTCACGGTGGTGGACGACGATACCATCGACTGGCACATGCAGGAATGGGCCGACGCCTTCCGCTGCGTCAGCAAGATGGAAATGAAAGGCCAGTACAAGCGGCGCCCGTAGGTAGCGCAGCCCCGGGCCTTATCCGATTTGCTCGCTACGAATGATCCGGGCCCCAGCCTGTTGCATTTGTTGAACGGCCCGGTCGGTGTCACCGGGGGTCAGTTCCACGCCCCGGCAACCATCGACGATCAGGTGCGTGTCAAACCCCAGCCGGCAAGCGTCCAGCACGGTGTATTGGACGCAATAGTCGGTGGCCAGGCCCATCACGTAGACACGGGCGACACCGCGCAGTCGGAGGTGGTCAGCCAGGCCCGTCGCCTTGCGATGACCATTGTCGAAAAAGCCGCTGTAACTGTCGATGTCCGGGTCGGTCCCTTTCTGAATGACGCTCTCGACGATGTCGGTGTTCAGGTCCGCAGCCAGGTCAGCCCCGGGCGTGTCCTGCACGCAGTGGATCGGCCAGAGAACCTGCTTCAGCCCAGCCAAGTCGATCACGTCGCCGGGCTTGGTCCCGGGATGATTGGCTGCAAAGCTACCGTGGTCGGGCGGGTGCCAATCCTGCGTGGCCAGGACCAGGTCGAAACCGGAGCCGACACGGTTGGCCACGGCAATAACTTGGTCCCCGTTGGGGACCGCCAAGGCGCCGCCGGGCAGGAAATCGTTCTGAATGTCAACCAGAATGAGGGCCTTCATGGAACTGCGATCGACTTAGGCAGACAGCGTGGCCACGACCTCATCGAGAACGTCCAGGCCCACGGTCAGTTGCGTGCGGTTGATACACAGCGGCGGACAGAATCGGATGCCGCACGGGCCGCAGGGCAGCAGGATCAAGCCGCTGCGAAAGGCTTGGTCCAGAATTCGCCGGCGCTTCTGCGGGTCAGGTCGGCCGCTCTTGCGGTGTACCACGTCCAGGGCGGCCATCAGCCCCAGCCCGCGGGCGTTGGCCAGGCCCTTGCGTCTGGCCACCAAACGCACCAGGCCGGCCAGCAGCACCTCCCCCAGTTGGGCGGCGTTGGCGATCATGCCCGATTCGAGCGCTTGCAGCGTGGCTAGGGCGGCGGCGCAGCAGATCGGGTTGCCGCCGAAGGAGCTGGCCTGGGCCCCCGCAGGCCAATCCATGACCGATTCGTTGGCCACCACCGCCCCCAGCGGCAATCCGCTGGCCAGGCCCTTGGCGCAGAGAATGACGTCGGGCACCAGGGCAAAATGCTGGCAGGCGAACATCTTGCCGGTTCGGCCCATGCCGCTCTGCACCTCGTCGGCGACCAAAAGCATCCCGTGGCGGTCGCACATCGAGCGCAGCCCGGACAGAAAGCTCTTGGACGGTACGACGCAGCCCGCCTGCCCTTGAATCGGTTCGACGAAGATAGCAGCCACCTGTTCGGGAGCGGCCAATTGTTCGAACACCCGCTCTTTGATCGCCTCCAGGTCGCCGAATGGCACGTGGGCCACCATGGGCACCAACGGCCCGACCCGGTCGCGCTGGGATGCCTGGTCAAAACTGAGAGAGAGCGCCCCCATGGTCCGCCCGTGCGAGGCGCCGTGGAAGGCGATGACCCAGGGCCTGCCGGTGTGGTACCGAACCAGTTTGAAGGCCGCCTCGGCCGCTTCGGACCCGCTGTTGGTCAGCAGCACGCCCTTGGGTGATTTACCCGGGGCCAGGGCGGCAAGCTTTTCCGTCAGGGCCACCATGGGTTGGTGACAAAATGTGGCTCCGCTAGTGTGGATCAGCTCGGAGGCTTGATGTTGAATCGCCGCGACGACCTTGGGATGGGTATGGCCCGTACTGCACACCGCCAGGCTGGCTGCAAAGTCGAGGTAGCGGTTTCCGTCGACGTCCTCGACCACCGAGCCGTGCCCCCGCCGCACCACAAGAGGATAGTCGCGCAAGTAAGAGGGTGACCCCAGACGTCGGTCCAGCTCGAGCAGGTTCTGGGCCCGGGGCCCGGGTGGGGGCACGTTGATCCAGGGGGCTGGGCCGATCCAAGCGTGGCCCGCTGCGCCTTGGGCCTGTTGTTCTTTGATATGCAACATGCCAGCTACTACCGCGCCGGCAGGGGAGGATTGGACCCCTCGGCCCCTCCGCCGCCGGCACTGCGATTGTACCTCCACACCAAGAGTCGGTTACGGCCATGGCATGGGGTGGGGTCAGCGATACCTGCTTCCAATCCCCCAGCGGCACGGACCCTCATGGGGGCATATCGGCCTCAACTGGCGGTGGCGCTCAGTCGTTTAGTCGGCTGCTGCGAAAGACCATCGACTCAGGGTATCTGGGTGGGGCGTCGCTAATCCGATCGAGTTGGCAGATGTGCTCGCCGGTGGGCTCCAACGTGCAGGCCGACAGGTTATCGGCCAGTTGGTCGGTGTTTTTGGGCCCGATGATGACGCTGGATACGCCGGGGCGCTGCATGACCCAATGGATGGCCAAGGCGCTGGGGGTGGTGTCCAGTTGTGAGGCGACCTGTTTGAGCCCCTCGACAATGTCGAAGGCCCGGTCGTTGAAGAACTGGGCCCGCCAGGCGATATCCGACTCACTCTCAGCCTGCGTACGGAACCGGGCCCCGTCCAGGCGGTTGGTTCCGCGGGCGTACTTGCCGGTCAGCACCCCCATGCCCAGGGGACTCCAGGCCAAGAT
This sequence comes from Phycisphaerae bacterium, assembly GCA_046754265.1. Classification (GTDB taxonomy): domain Bacteria; phylum Planctomycetota; class Phycisphaerae; order UBA1845; family UBA1845; genus OFTM209. Next base: position 21,917 of record JBHHVM010000001.1, on the reverse strand, counting down.
GCCCATGCCGTAGCGTTGGGTGACCTTGATGACGTCGTGCTCGATATGGCGGCAAATCAGGCTGTATTGCATCTGGGCGGTGACGAAGGGTTCCCAGCCGTGCTGCTTGCAAAGCTGGCGGGCCTCGGCGATCTGCCAGGCGCTGTAATTGCTCAGGCCCACGTAGCGGGTCTTGCCCTGGTGGACCAGGTCGTTCAGGGCGCCGAGCGTTTCTTCGAGAGGGGTGGCCAAGTCCCAGAGGTGGACTTGATAGAGGTCCAGGTAGTCGGTTTTGAGGCGGGTCAGGCTATCCTCCATGGCTTGGATTAGATGACGACGTGTGGCACCCTGGGCGTTGATATGGGCGGGTGGCTGGCCGAAGCTTTGCACGACGGGGAAGAACGCCTTGGAAGCCAGGATGATCTGGTCGCGCTTGCCTTTTAAGGCTTGGCCGAGGATGGTCTCGCTGGCCCCGCCACCGTAGGTGTCAGCCGTGTCGATGAAGTTTCCGCCGGCCTCGAGGTATCGATCGATGACCGCCTGACTTTGCTCGGCGTCGACGCCGAAGTCGGGCTGACCGAAGTTCATGGCCCCCAGGCACAGGTCGCTGACCCGCAGGCCGGTCATTCCCAAGTTGCGGTGGTTCACGGTGCAGCCTCCCTTCGATGGATTGGCAGGGTGCGGCGTTATTCGGACTAGGCCCCGGGTCCAGCCCAAGGTGGATTGTACGAAGGCTGAGGGCAGCGTCCAGGCCGACCGCCCCATAACTGACATTCTTTGTGGGTCAGCCTTCGCGGGCCCAAGCAGGTGGACTGGCTGGCCGACACATATCGTAGAGTGCTTCCTGACGCGGTGCCGTCGGGATGGGTTGGGTTCGCCGCCGGGGACCGGCGGCCGTGAGTGAGCCTATTTCGAGACTGGGGGACAAGTCCGTGAACGAGTGGCAACGATCATTCCTGAAGAAGCTCGAGTCCGCCAAGCAGCAATGGCTCCACCGGTTCGAGAAATTTACCGCCGAATCCATCGATCCGGTCTTTTCGAGCTTCGAAGAGTTCGCCATTGAATGTGGGTTCCAGGTGACGCATCCGAGGTCCGAATCGAGTCATCGCATCTTCAAGTTCGCGTTGACCGAGAACGGCTACGCGCTGATCACCTTCCACATGGTCGGGCTCGAAGAGATTGAAGTGTCCAGCGAGTATTTCGTGCCGGGCATGGCCAACATCGCCCCGCACAATCAATCGGCCAACCTGTGCGACGCCGGCAAAGCCTGGACCGAAGCCCAGTTCCAATCCTCCCTGGATCGGTTCATCAAATACTTCGCCGAGGCCGGCGGCGCCGTCAGTCAGCCCGCCCCAGCCCTGGCGGGGGCCAAGTAAGCGACGGGCCGGTGTTACCCGCTCATGGTGCTGCGAAACGGCCCAGAGTGGGTTGTTCCACGGCCAGGTAATCGGCGTAGGACATGCCGATCGAAACGGTGTGTGCCCCGGCGTTGAAGTTGATCCACTCGTTGTCGGCCAGTCGCTCGTCGCAGAAAGTCCCCAAATCAAACAGGCTGCCGAACGGTGGGATGGCCCCGGGCGTCAGGCCGGTCATCCGCAGGACTTCGTCTTGGTTGGCAAAACGGGTCGATTTGCAGGCCAGCGCCTTCTTGACCGCTTTACCGTTCAGAGACAGATCGGCCGGCAGGACGATCATGACGAACCGGTCGCCAGCCTTGATAATCAGGGCCTTGGCCCCGGAGTGCAAATCCACGCCACGAATCGCCGCCGCTTCGGCACTGGTGTAGACCGGGGCGTGGCGGGACACCTCGAAGTCGATGCTCGCCTGTCGCAAGCGATCGGCAACCTTGGCGAAGACAGGCCCATCTGCGGGTGTGGCCTGGTGATCGTCGTCTGGATCATTCACCATCAAAGAATCCTCTCGGCGTCACGAGGGTACCGCCTTGGTGTCCTGGCTGACGGCCCGACGGGATTCTGTTAGCTTGTCCGCGGGTCTGCAACCCGGTTCCACTCAGCCCGGCCAGTAAAACGGAGTGAGGATCATCGAAGCCGAATCACGAGACGTTGCCGCCGGTGGGGCGTTGACCCCGGCTGGGCCATCTTCTACCGGTCAGAGTACCTCCACACGTGTGCCGCGCTGGCACCTTCATCGGCGGGTCTACGATTGGGTGCTGCACTGGGCCCAGACCCCCTACGGCGGGCCTGCCCTGTTCGTCCTGGCCTTTGCCGAGTCGAGCTTCTTCCCCATCCCGCCGGACGTGCTGTTGGCCCCGCTGGTGTTGGGCAATCGCAAGAAATGGATACGCTTCGCCCTGGCCTGCTCACTGGCGTCGATTCTGGGCGGGATGTTGGGCTACGCCGTCGGGATGACCGTCTGGGAACAGATCGACCAGATGGTCTATAGCTGGCATCTGCCCGGTGTGAACCCAATCAACTTCGGCAAGGCCACCAATTGGTACGATCAATACAATTTCTGGATTGTCTTTGCAGCGGGTTTTACGCCGCTACCGTACAAGGTCATCACCATATCGGCCGGGGTGTTTTTCAAGGACGGCGGCTGGGGCCCGTTTTGCATATTCCTGTTGGCGTCGGCGGTCGGTCGGTCGGCCCGGTTTTTCCTGGTGGCCGGATTGATGGGCGTGCTGGGCCCCAAGATCGTCCCCCTGCTGGACAAGTACTTTAACTGGGCCTGCCTCATCTTCATGGTCCTGCTCATTGGCGGGTTCGCAGCCATCAGGTATGTTCTGTAGCCGTTGCCTTCGTGCCTTGTTGCCTCGTTGCCTAGTTGCCTTGTCACCATGACTCCCCACCAAGAACAGACCGTGTTGTCCATTGCCCGGGAGGCGATGGAGCGGGCTGCCCGTGGCCAGGGCTACACTCCGCCGGAAGGGCTGGACCTACCCGCGGATTTCGGCGGCGTCTTTGTGACCCTTAGGCAGGGGGGGCGGCTGCGTGGCTGCATGGGCACGTTCGCACCGACCGGCTCCTTGGCTGAAACCGTCGCCCGAGTGGCCCGCATGTCGTGTCAGGACGATCCCCGCTTTGCCGATAATCGCATCACCCCGGCCCAGTTGGGCGACATTCGCGTCGAGGTCTCGGTGCTGGAGACGCCGTATTTGACCGACGATCCAGCCGCCACGCTGGAAGTCGGCAAGCACGGCGTGTGGATTCGGCAGGGTCCGGCCTCGGGCGTCTTGCTGCCACAGGTGGCCGTGGAGCGGCGGTGGGGTCCGGAGGAGTTTTTGAAGCAGTGCTGCGTTCTCAAGGCAGGCCTGCCGCCCCTGGCCTGGAAAGACGCCAACACCCAGATCTACTTGTTCGGGGCTCACATCATTTGCGAACCGGATTGAACCGCCCCGGCCCGGGTGGTCAAATGGGAACCCGCCCATGAGGCCCAGCCAGATTCTGGCGATTGACACCGTAGACATGGAGGCTGAACCGGGCTGCCGAGACCGCCTGATCTGGTTCTACGCCGATCTCGTGGGCCTGGACCTGGAGGAGAAACTGGGCCATCAAGGGTTGCTGTTGTTTTCGTCGGCCCGCAGAGTGCTGAGAATCAACCTCGTCCATCAAGCCGTGGTGGAAAAAGTACGCCGGCGGGCGTTGCTCTCAGTCCAGTCGCTGGAGGCTGTCGCCGAGTTGCTGGAGGCTGAGGCAATGCCTCACCAGCGGGTCTCGGGCATGTCGGCCACGGACCGCCGGATCACCCTGCTGGACCCAGCCGAGAACCGCGTGGAGTTGAAACAGGAGTGGCGGGCGGGGGTATTCTCGGGCCCGGCCGCATTTTGGCCTGACTCGGGGCAAGGGAGGCCAAACGCCGCGGGCGATAAATTTCCTCAAAAAGGCGCAGACAGCATCTTCTGAAAGTGGTATATTGCGGTTGCTCCGATTCGGGGCGGCCTAGACGAACAGCCCACCGGCGATCCTATTATAGATCGTGTCCAGCGCTGGACCGTATGTCAGGTGGTGCGGGGTTTCCTGTCGGCCCGAGCGTTTGTAGTCTTCGGGCCAGTAGCATCCACACCGGTCGTGCTTCCGCCGCTGGAACTGGGGCTGCTGGGATGATCGAATCCCGCGTTCATGAAGCGAGTACCGGGCCGGGGTGTGTCGTCTTGGTCGGGTCAAACCCTGGTGAATTGCGGGCTGGAGACTTCGGCGGCCGGGTGAGGCCCGAAGGCATCTCCGGGCCGAATCGGACCTTGAGGGCGCCCAAAGCGTGACCACAGGCCGGCGAAAGCTGGTGTTGGGCTTGGCTGGCGGGATCGGATCAGGCAAGTCCACCGTGGCGAGTATTCTCGCCGAGAGCGGTCTTGGGGTGATCGATTCCGACGCGCTCAACCGCGAGGCGTTGGCCTGTCCGGAAGTTGTGGCCAAGCTGGTCGAGTGGTTTGGGGAATCTGTTCGCGATCGGCCAGGTTGTATCGATCGCCGGGCCCTGGCCCGGGTGATCTTCTCTGACGCGGAAGCCCGAGATCGGGTGGAGGGGTTGCTCCATCCCCGGATAGCCGCACGCCGCGAGGATTTGATCGAGGCGTACCAGGCCGACCCCGAGATTCGGGCGGTTGCGCTGGACAGCCCTTTGCTGTTTGAGACGGGTCTGGACCGGCGGTGCGACGTGGTGATATTCGTAGAGGCTTCTAAGGAGGATCGCTGCCGGCGGGTCCAGGCGGTGCGGGGCTGGACGCCCCACCAATGGCGGCAGCGAGAAAAGTCGCAAGAAGCGCTGGACAACAAGAGGTCAAGGGCCGATCATATAGTGGTCAACAATTCGGGGCTTGACGAGCTACGCTCCCAAGTTAAAAGTCTCCTTTCCACTCTGCTCGCTGAAACATCCGGTACCTAACGTTTCCGATTTGATTCAGCCGGGTTTGGAAAGACCATCGGGACCTTCCCAAAGCAATCAGAACACCCGACCTGGAAGGTTGGGGCCCCAACAGCAGAACAGCAGGAGGATTCATTCCATGGCCAAGGCCAGTACACGCAAGGCCGGCACCAAGAAACGGACCGCCAAGTCGTCCGTCGATACCAAGAGCAAAGCTTCCAAGAGTGACGTGGCAGTGGCCGACGATGACTTCGGCGTCGACCTCGATCAAATGGTCGGTGCTCCCGGGGGGAGCGACGGCAGCGGCGACACCGCCATCGATGCCGAGACCCACGCCAAGTATGAAGAGATCAAGCGCGGCGACACGCACATCACCGAACTGCAGAAGATGACCGTCGCCGAGCTGCACGAAGTGGCCAAGGGCGAAGGTTTGGAGGAATACACCGGCCTGAAAAAGCAGGACCTGGTCTTCAAGATCCTCAAAGAGCGGATCAACAAGAACGGGCTGATGTACGGCGAGGGCGTGTTGGAAATCCTGCCGGACGGCTTCGGGTTTCTGCGCTCACCCGAGTACAACTACCTGCCTTGTCCGGATGACATCTATGTGTCGCCGTCACAAATTCGCCGCTTCGGGTTGCGCACCGGACACGTGGTGGCCGGCCAAATCCGCCCGCCCAAAGAATCCGAGCGCTACTTCGCGTTGCTGCGCGTCGAGGCCATCAACCTGGAGGACCCCGAGTGCGTCACCGAGAAGACCAACTTCGAGGACCTCACTCCGCTGCACCCGGGCGATGAGGACAATCCCGGGCAGGGCCGACTCTTGCTGGAGTCCGGGCCCGGCGAGTTGAACATGCGCGTGGTGGACCTGGTCACGCCTATCGGCAAGGGTCAGCGCATGCTGATCGTGGCCCCGCCGCGTACCGGCAAGACCGTGCTATTGCGCAAGATGGCCAATTCCATCGCTCGCAACCATCCGGAGACCTACGTCTTTGTGCTGCTGATCGACGAACGGCCCGAGGAAGTGACCGAAATGGAGCGGAGCACGATGGCCGAGGTGGTCAGTTCCACGTTCGACGAGCCGACGGCGCGGCACATTCAAGTGACCGAGATGGTCATTGAAAAGGCCCGCCGCATGGTCGAGTACGGCAAGGACGTGGTCATCCTGCTGGACTCCATCACCCGTTTGGCGCGGGCCTACAACACCGAGGTGCCCCACTCGGGCAAAATCCTGTCCGGTGGTGTCGATGCCAACGCCCTGCAAAAACCCAAGCGGTTCTTCGGGGCGGCCCGCAAGTTGGAGGAAGGGGGCTCGCTGACCATCATCGGCACCGCCCTGGTGGACACCGGCTCCAAGATGGACGAGGTCATCTTTGAGGAGTTCAAAGGAACCGGCAACAGCGAGTTGCACCTGGACCGCCGTCTGGTGGAAAAACGAGTTTGGCCGGCGATCGACGTGGCGGCCAGCGGCACCCGCAAAGAGGAATGGTTGCTGGACCCCAAGGAGTTGGAACTGGTCTACCGCCTGCGTCGCGTGCTGAGCGACATGAACGTGGTCGAAGCCATGGAACTGCTCAGCGGGCGATTGGCCAAGACCAAAACCAACGCCGAGTTCCTGATGACCATGAACCTGGCCTGATTCTTACGGGTCGGAATGCATACCCGCAGGCGCGCTGGGCGCGTCGAGCATGAACCGGTGACAAGGGCCCCCGGGTGAACTCAAGCACGAGACGGCGCAAGCGGCGGCGCTGGCTGCGGCGCATTCTGCTGCTGTTATTGGGCGGAGTGTCGCTGGTCGCAGGTGCCGGTTGGCTGGGCCTGCGGCACATTCCCGACTGGTATCGACCTGTCCGCGTGGCCGATGGTGAGCTGCAGCGCGTTCGCGACAGTTTGACCAACACCTTCCGAGACATCAGTGACCGCATCGTCAAGGGCGACCGTTTCGAGATATCCCTGACCGATCAGATGGTGACCGAATGGTGCGCCGCCCGCGGACAAATCTGGCCCGACGCTGACGAGTGGTTGCCCGAATGGCTCAAAGACCCGATGGTGGCCTTTACGCCCGGGCGAATTGTCTTGGGGGCCAGGTTGGATCGCGGGGCCTGGCAGTCCATCGTGGGGGCCCATTTCTCGATCGAAACGCTAGGCGACGATCTCATCCTGCGGCTCGAAGAAGTGACGGCTGGGGCATTGCCCATTCCCCTGGCTTCGCTGGCGGGCCCGGTGGAACAGCTCATTCATAGTCAGCGACTCGATCCCGACAGCTTGCCGGACGAACTGGCCAGGGCGGTGCAAAAGATGCGCGACGGCCCAGCCCTGTCCTTTCTCAGTCAGGGTCAACGCGTCCCCGGCCCGCTCATCTGGAAAAACGGCGATCGGCCTTACTTCATCCGCAGCGTGCAGGTTGATGACGGCTGGACCAAGCTGATCGTCGAGCCCCTGCAAGGGCGCATGGCTCGGCGCCGTTAACCGTTGAATGTCTTTGGCTGTGCGTGCCAGGTGGCGTCATGGTCTCATGTCAATGACGCTGCAACTCAGCCGTCCGTTCGGGCGTGCAGGCGCAGCCGATCGAGTTGGATCACCGTGTAGGCGTTGGTGTCCTCCACGATGTGGATGATCTGGTCGGCGGCCACGTCGCGGAAGATTTGCCTGATACCACTGGTGGGCCAGTAGATTTCCAGTCGGTCGACGCGGTTGGCCTTTCCCAATCCGATAGTCTGACGCAGCGGGTTGGCGCCGAAGCTGCCGCCGCTGTTGACCCGGCGGTGAATGGATCGGGATTGGCCGTTCTCGGTGATGTGGGCCACGATGCGGGCCCCGATGGCGGACCGATTGGATTTGACGCCCTCGAGTTTGACGCCGATCCAGTGATGACCGAATCCGGGGTTCTCGTAGAGACAATCGTTGAACTTGTCGCCTGGAAACCACCCGCCCATCTGCTCATAGACGTCCAGATCGCCGTCGTTGTCCAGATCGGCAAAGGCGACACCATGCCCCTTTTGTAAGTGTCCAAACCCCCCAGCCATGGTCACGTCGGCAAACTTCTTTCCCTGGAGATTGAGAAACATCAAGTTGGGCATCAGGCTCTTGAAATCGGGGTCGCCGGTGCCCAAGTAGAAGTCCAAGAAGCCATCGTTGTTCAAGTCGCCGTAATTGGAACCCATGGGGTACATGGGGCGATCCAGGCCTAACTCCACGGCCACGTCCTTAAAGCCGCCTCGCCCGTCTCCGCGGTACAGGCGGGGATGCTCGAACATCGCGCTGCCCGCCAGCATGTGGGCAGCCACCTTACCGACCCCGTCATAGTATTCGTAACTGGTCACAAAAAGGTCCAAAGCGCCGTCGTTGTCAAAGTCCCAGAACCACACCGGAAAACTGTTGTACGGCACCGAGACGTCGCACTCGGCTCCGACGCTTTCAAAGGTCCCATCGTGTTTGTTGTGGTAGAGTTGATTAGGCCCCAGGTAGTTGGAGACGTAGAGGTCCGGCCAATCGTCGTTGTCGTAGTCGCCCCAGGTCACGGCTTTGGCATAACCCCAGTTTTGCACGCCCGCCTTCTTGGCCACGTCGATGAAGGTCCCGTCTCCGCGGTTTCTAAAGAGCTGGCAGGGGGCTTTGACCGTGTCGCCGGTTTCGTTTCCGATGAACAGGTCCAGGTCGCCGTCGTTGTCATAGTCCGCCCAGCCGGCGGTTTGGGTAGGATAATGAACCCGCCCCAGCCCCGCCTCGAACGTCACGTCGGTGAAGGTCGCGTCTCCATTGTTGCGCAGCAGGGAATTGGGAAGCCGCCCTTCGCCCCACAACCAACCCCCGCGCAGGATCACCACATCCAGATCGCCGTCGTTGTCGAAGTCGGCCTGTTTCATGTTGAAGCCGCCCAGCAGCCCGATCAGGCCCGCGTCGTCGGTTTTGTCGCTGAAGGTGCCGTCGCCTTCGCTGTGGAAAAAGCGCATCTGCTGCGAGGTGTCCCACGACGACGTCAGGATGTCGAGGTAGCCGTCGCCGTCGAAGTCATCGACGACGGCGCACCCGCACAGGTTAAAAGTCTCCAGGTGCAAGCTGGGGGCGATGTTCGTGAATCGGGGAAACTCGACCCGGCTCTTGAAGTTTGCGGGGTCCACGCGGAATTCGGGCGGGACCTTGCCGGGATAATCCCCCAGAGTCATGTAGGCGATGTTGAGCAACCACTCGGCTGTCTGGCGCAGGGCGCCGTCCGGCGTGGTCTCCAGAACCTCCGTGAAGTATCGGATGGCCTGGGTCGATCCCCGGCGTTGCGTATGCACTCCGCCCTTGCGGATGGGCAGAATGCAACTGTCGGGCACGTTTTTTTGGCAGCAATTCTGAGTTTCGCCCAACCGCATGTAGGCCATGCCCAGTTCGAGCGTCGTCCGGGCCCGGACGGCATCAACCAGATCGGCCTCATCCTTGAGCCGATAAGCGGCGGTGAAATGTTCAACGGCCTTGGCCTCGTGGCCCAGAATCAGTTCGGCGGTGGCCGCCTCCACGTGCAATTCCCACCGCTCCTTGGCGCCGGCTGCCGGATCGAGCCGGGCCAACCTTTCGCCCAACTCCCGGGCGCGGGCGGTGCCCAGAACCTCGCTCTTGTCGCGCATCCGTTCGGCGACTCCAGCCAAAAGATCGACCATTCTTTGATGGCCCGACCGCGCCGGGCCGGTTCTTGCGGCCGAGGAGGGTCCGGCGTTCGACGAGGGGGGGGGCGGGTCCACCGGTCTAACGTTCGCACCGTCATCCTGGGCGTTGTGTCGGCGACATCCCACTCCCGGACAACCCCAGATGATGGCCAGGAGCGCCAAGGCGGTTGCCAAACTTCGAGCCTGCTTCCTTGCGGACATGGCGTGCATTCTGTTCGATTCTCGCTTGGGTTGTCCAGCGATGGATTCGACGTGAGGTGCTTGGCGTTGGCCGACTCGTCCAGCTTCGATCGCCCGACGTTCTTCTCAGCAGCCTACGGTTTGGTGCCGCGGCGGCGGGGCGGCAGAGTCTGCGTCCACGTTGCGATCGTATCGGCCGTACTTTTCGACGGCGCGGATCAGGGCTCCGATACCGTCCAGCGACGTGTCGAACGGAATCTCGGGGCCTTGATTTGCCAGGGCGAAACCAAACCCGGGGGCACCGGCTTTTAGGGCGGTCTTGGCCTGCATTTCGATTCGGGCGGGCGACCAGCGGCGCATCTTCAAGTTGTTGACGTTGCCGATCAGGCCGGCTCGGCCGTTCAGTTTCTTCTTGCAGTTGGCAATGTCGTCCTCTTGGCCGATCAGCAGGCCCACTGCGCCGATGTTGGCGCATAAATCGACGTGGGGTTCGATCCGACCTACCGCCTCATAAGCCACCATCCCTTGTATTTGCTCGATGGTGTTGCGGATCACCGGGAAGGCGAATTCTTGGAAGGTGTTGCGGGGCAGCATGGTGGCAGAGGCCATGCCGTCGGCCAGCACCACCACGTGGGCCCCCGCCTGAAGCTGCAGCGTGGCCCAATCGACCACAAAGCGTTGGCAGGTGTCCATGATCCGCTCGAAATACCGGTTTCGCAGCGCGGGGGTAAACAGCAGGCGCATCCACTTGGAGGTACCCATCAACATGCTGGGCAGGCTGAACGGCGCGATGGCCGCCCCGATGACCAGTTTTTCCTCGCCGATGCCGCCGGCCAGCTGGGCGATGATCTCCAGCGTCTTGCGGAGCGTGGGGGACGATTTCGGTGATGGGCATTTCAAGCCGTCGATCTGCTCGAAGTCGGTGATCCTCATGCCTTCGATGGCTGGCGTGCTGTTGGGGTAGTGTTGCACCAACTCCACGCCGAAGGCGGTCACGTCCTCGATAACGTGTGGAAAACCCGCCACCCCGTCGGGAATGCCGTCGAACATTTCGTTGATGCGGGTCTGGGCCTCCGCGATACGCCCGGCGGGCATGGCGAAATACTCAGCCACCGTGCAGTCGCAGACCAGCGCTCCCTGCATCAGCGGAACCGGCAGAACCGGCACCCGATCGGGCGGACCGTGCGCTGCTTTGCCGAAGGTTAGCGCCGCCAGGACCCGTTCAATGGAATTCATCGCGACGCCTCCCCCGAGACCAATGGGCTGTGTCCGTAAACCCGTTGGACAAGGTTGATGATGTCGCTGGCGGCGCTGGCCACGTGATCGGCCCCGACCTCAAAGGCGAACTCGCGGTCCACCGTGAAGCAGGCGCCACCAGCCACGATCTTGACCGAACCGAGCCCGCGCCGGTTCAGGGCGCTGCGCAGGACGGTGATCTGCTTGGCGGACTCCACCAGCAAGGACGAGACTCCGACCACCTTGGCCCCACTTCGGGCGACGGCATCGACGAACGTGGGCACCTCGGCCCCCAGGCCGACGTCGATCACCCCGATCCCCGAAGACTGCAAAAACAGCCCGACCATCTCTCGACCCAGGCTGTGGTAGTCGCCCCGGGCGTTGCCCAGGACCACTTTCATGTCGGATTGCGGCGCTGAAGGGAGGCGGTCTTTGAGCCGGCTAATCGCCCGCTCCACAGCCAGATAGTTCAGGTAATAGTCGCCCACCGAGACGTGCCGGCGCTTCTGCCGCATGTTGGCGGCTTGAACGGCTTTGCCCACGGCGTCCAGGCACTCCACGCCGGAGGCACCGGTATCGAGGAGTTCCTGGAGCATGGACTCGATAGGAGGATCCACCCCTTCGGTAAGCTGCTCGGCAAATCGATCGACGAATTGCTCCAACGAAACGAGCCCACCCCCACTGCCACGGTCGGCACCTTGGGGTGCTGCCCGGCGGATGGCCCGATGGATGCTCTTGATGTTGCGGTCCACGTTGGCCGCTGCCACGCGGGCCATCTGGTTGTGACTGATGGCTTCCCGGGCTCGCTCGAGCGGTTCGAGGAACTGGTCCAGACGTTCGACCATCTGCGGGACGCAACGTCCATCAGCCAACAGTCGCTCGTTGGTTTCGATCATGGCCGCGACGGCCGATTCCTGCTCGTGACTTCTGTCGACCTCTGCGGCGATCATCTCACCGGCCTGGGAGACGCAGCCCGTAATCTCTTCCACGGCCGTCTGGATCGAGTCCGATTCGGTCTTGATGCGGTGGGCCAACTTGCCCACCTCTTCGCTGACCACCGCAAACCCGCGCCCGTGTTGGCCGGCCCGGGCGGCTTCGATCCGGGCGTTGAGCGCCAACAGACTCGTCTGGGCGGCGAACTCCTCAATCGTGTCAGCCACCGCTTCGATCTTCTCGCTGCTTTGCGTCAAACGGTCGAACGTTGAGTGCAGTTGAGCGAATGAGGCAATGGACTCCGCCAGGATTCCATGGGTGCGCTGACACGCTTGCAACGACGCCCGGCACCCCTCTACCACGGTGCCGGCCACCCGGATCAACTCGTTGTTGACGTCTGCAAAAGCGGCATCGAGCCCGTCGTCCTCGACGGGCTTGAGGCAACTGGCCACGGCTTCTACCGACGCGGCAATGTCGCCCACGTAGTTGATCTGGTGGTAAAGCTCTCGGGCAGCCCGGTCCAACATCTCATTGAACTGAGTTACCGCTTCGGGTAGGTGTTCAGCGCAGACCGTGGTCAACCGCATGGCTCCTTGGCAACATCCGGGTTCATCCGGGCCCTGAGAGGCCGCTTCCGACGGGTCACCTCGATGTGGGGCCTCGAATCCTGCGCCGGTTTTCGGTGCCGATGACTCAACAGGGGCCCGCCGTTCTTGACCATCGACGGGCTTGGTGTCCCGTATAAGCGCATAATTATTCCAGTGAAAGTTTATCTGGCCGCCGATCACGGGCAGCGCGTGTGGCCCCAACGTTCCGCCAAGGCTCTACGAGGGGCTCGAAGCCGTTTCCGTCAGAAAGCGTTGGGCGATTCGGCAGTGCATCTGGACGCCAACCTCGATGGCCTGATCGGCAAAGTCGAACTGGGGGCTGTGCAGGGCTGGATAGGAGGGCTGATCCGTCGGGCAGACCCCGATGCGGTACCACGCGGCTGGCACCTGGCGGGCGAAGAAGGCGAAATCCTCCCCGCCCATGCCCGACGGTGGGTCAGTGGTCACCGCGTCGGTTCCCAACAGGTCCGTGGCGACCCGGGCTACCAGGTCGGCACAGGTCGCGTCGTTTTCCAGGGCGGGGTAGCCCGGGTGGACCTCCAGTTGGGCCTGGCACTCGAACGCCCCGGCGACGTGGGTCATCACCTGCCGGACTCGGTCCAACACCTTGGCGTGCGAATCCTGGTTTAGCGCCCGAACCGTGCCTTTGAGGCGGCAGGTGTCGGGCAACACGTTGTAGGTATGCCCAGCCGCCAGATGACAGATCGAAACCACCACCGGGTCCACCGGGTCCCAACGGGAAGAGACGGTTTGCAGGGCGGTCACCATCTGGGCGGCGGCGACGACCAGATCGTTGCCCGTGTGGGGATAGGCGGCGTGAGCGCCGGTGCCACGTAAGGTCACATCAAATTCCGCCGCCGCGGCCAGGACCGGCCCGGTGCCGACGATGACCTGCCCGACATCGGCCTGGGGCCAGCCGTGCAGGGCGAAGGCGGCGTCGACCGTCGGGTCGGACAATACCCCTTCGTCCTCCACCAGCTTTTGGCCCCCCGCGCCGGACTCCTCAGCCGGTTGAAAAATGCACTTGACGGTGCCGGGCAGTTCCTCGGCGAAGCGCGAGAGGACCTTGACCGCCCCGACCAGGCAGGTGGTGTGCCCGTCATGGCCGCAGGCGTGCATCTTGCCCGGACAGGTCGAGGCATAGGGCAGGTAGGGGTTTTCTTCTTGTAGGGGCAGGGCGTCCATATCGGCGCGCAGGGCGACGCAGGGCCCGGGCCGATCGGGGTTGATTGTGGCCACGATGCCGGTGCCGGCCAATCCGTGGCGGATGTGCAGGTTCTTGAGGCCTTGGATTTCGCGCAGCACGCGCTCGGCTGTGCGATGTTCGTCATAGGCCAGTTCCGGGTGGGCGTGTAAATCGTGACGCAGGGCGACCAAATCGGCACGCAGCTCGTCGATGGCGGATGCGAAATCAGGCATGGGACGTTATCGATTGACCTGGGTTTGCTCTGCCCGTCACCACGGCATCAGGGGCACAAGCGGGATCGGTCAGTTTTCGCTTTTTAGATCGCCCTGTTCGGGTTCGTTGATGTGGTCGGCCTTTTCGGCCACCTTGCGGTAGCCCAGGTATTTGACCAGCTCGAAGATCTCGGAAAAGGAGGGGAAAGGCCGGTTGTTGACCCGCTTGTACTCGTCGATGGCCATGACGAACTCATAGAGTTCGCCGGTCATCTCCCCCTCTTCGGCGTCGCGGCGGATATCCCCGCGGCGTCGGCCCGGGCCTCGGCGGCGGTCCAGGCCCCGACGCCGGTCGGTGGACTGGCGGCGCTTTTCGGGAGATTGGCGGCGTTCGGGATTCTGTTGGGACTCGGACATTGGGAGGACCCTTACCGGTTCGATGCGTTCGGCCGGCCGACGCGTCGGGCCCAACCGGCATCATGGCTTCGTCTTGCCGCCAGGTAGCCCGCCTCCGTCGGTTGCGCCAGGTCACCAGGCTTATAGGCTTATCGGTCAAATGAGCGGCCGAAGTGGACCTGTCACCGGGGAAACCGTGGTCCCGGTCCGCCGTCGGCCTGTGTTGCCTGGACCTGCTGGTGCGGACCGCCCTACCCCGGGGCCTGCAACGCCTAAAGGAAGTCGTCTTCCTCCTCCTCATCATCATCCGGGAAATCGTCGTCCGAATCCTCGTCCTCGTCCGGGTCATCCTCGTCGTCTTCAATCAGATCCCCGTCGCCCAAGTCGTCATCATCGATCAGCCAGCACGATGGGATGGTCGGGTTGGCGCCCCAGGCGGGGTCTGCCGACGGGTCATCGCCCGAGGGGCTGGGCCATTCCTCTGGCTCGATGCCAAGGAGCATTCGGCCGCCTTGGACCGGGAAGTCGGATTCCCTCGATCTGAAATCTGAGGGGTCTTGCCAGTTATCCGTTGGCTGTTCGTCGATCATGGCCATTTGCCTCGTTGGCGCCATCGCCCCCTTTTTCCAAGGTCTCCATGGCCCGGATGGGTGCTGGACAGCAGGACGCCGGGGAGGCGATTGCCAAATCGGCAGAAGATTTAATGATCGGCCGTGGGCCTGTCAAGTGGAAAAATCACTGCCCCAAAATGGCGCCGGGCCTATAGAATCAGGGGCCCAAGGCAGCCCCCTTCACGTGGGACGGAGGAGCCATGAACGACGCCCTTTCGAGCAACGGACCCCAGGACGGCCAACACGCCGAGGTTGGGGCGGAAGTCGCGGGCGGTGAAGCCGCCCATCCCGATAGCACTCCATCCCCGGGCGACCCTCAAGCCCCATTCCCCGGGTCGCCACCCCAGGCTGAGGCACCGGGTGCCGAGGCCATTGTCTGGGTGGGGCGGACCTCTTGGAAGCACTTCGCCGGCTCAATCAGCCTGTGGTTCGTCGGCACCGTGCTGCTGGCCTGGCTGATGGGCTCCTGGGCCTCGGGCAGTGAGAGTTTGTCCGGATCGGTCGCTTTCTGGATCGCGGCGGTGCCCATCGTCTTGTCAGGGCTTTTTGTGCTGGGGCGAGTCTTGATTCGGGTTTACGGAACCCGTTACCGCTTGACCACCGAACGGTTGTTCATCGAACGCGGCATCCTCAGCCAGGTCATCGATCAAACCGAGCTCATTCGCGTGGATGACGTGCGCGTCTGCAAGTCGGCCATGGATCGCGTCTTTGGTTTGGGAACGGTGGAGGTTATGAGCACCGATATGAGCGACCGCTCACTGACCGTGGTTGGCATTTCAGGATGTGACTGGGTGGCAGAGTCGATCCGGGAGGCGGTTCGGTCGCTGCGAAAGAAATCCGTCTTCGTCGAGAGCCTTTAGATCGTGTGTTTCATATCGCGGAGCGTGGCGCCACTTCGCCCACCCGCCACGGTCAATCCGCACTGACCTGGACCGAATCGGCGCCGTCCAGGACGACGATCTCGGCCGCGATGTAGATGGAGATGGGGTCCACGTCGCCGGTTTGGAGGACCACGTCCAGAGCTCGGACTCCGACCTTGCGCCCCAGCAGGGCTTCGGCATCAATGTCGGAATTGGGCGGGATTTCCACGTAGCCCAGCGTTCGGACGGGCGTCTTGGTGGGATCCACCAACCGGTAGCGACGAGGTCCGGTGGGCGCGGCGTAGACGGCGCTGCGTCGCAATTGACCTTGAATGTCGAAACCCGTGTCGAGGTTCAACGTTCGGGGCCGAATCGAAGCCCGGCCGGCCAGGGCGGCTGTGCGGTCTGCGCTGACTTGCTCGCGCAGCTCCCGAATCGATCGAACCGCGTCGATGCGCTCCATCATGTCGCGCACCTGGGCCAGGCGATTGGTGGCATAGAGTCGGGCAAAAGTATCGGCGTCTTGATCGGCCAGGGGCCCAAACGCATCCAAAAATCGGGCCAACTCTCGCTTTAGCAGAGGCTTTTTCATTTCCAGCTTCAAGTCGGCGTCGATTTGCTCGACCTGGGCCCGCAGGTCTTTGGGTTGGCTGGGCTTGCCCGGCGGCTCCGCGGATTTGGCGGCGGGGTTGGCCTCCGCTTGGGCGTCCGTCAACGACGCAGCGCCGTCCGGAGCCTTGAGTGCCACCTTCTGTCCCTTTTTACGCTCGGCGGCTTCAAGGGCCAGACGCTCATCGGGGACGCGCAGCACGTATTGGCCAGCCATCCACAGCTTGCACCCAGCCGGGGGGGCGATGAGGTAGTATCCGTTGCCGTTATCGCCCACGATGCGGACCTCAGCCCCTTTGGATAGCTTGGTTTGGATGGCGTACATTTTTTCCGACAGCAGCGATGCTGCCCGCACGCGAACGTTGTCGCCGTTGATCACCCCCAAGTTGCCGTCGCCGGTATCCACGTAGGTGTCAGCCACCAGGCTGTGACAACCGCTGGGGGGTTCGATGGCCAGCCAGGTGCCCTCGCTTCCAATGACCCACACGCGGTCGCCCGCTTGCAGCTTGGTCACCGGATAGTAGTTGGCGCTGGGCCCACTTCGGACGTAGACCCTGTCGGTGGTCACCTCACCCACGTAACCCGCCCTGACGGGCGGCGGCGTGAGGGCAGCCTGCTCCTGCGAGGATGCGTCAGCCTGGGCGGGAGCGACCGATTCGGCCACCGGCTCAGCCTGCGTGAACACGAAAACCAAAACCGTCAGCAGATGGATGGGGGACATGAGTCCAATCCTTTGAACGATAGGGCGGTCCGTCGCGGATTCAACTTTCGCCCCAAGATAGCCGTGCAGGTCAAAACTGTCAAACGATGCGGTATACTCCGCCCACCATGAACGCCCGGTCGAACCCAGCTTTTGCCCGTTGCCGGACCCGCCCCGTCGATAGTTCCGCCACGGTAGCCGACGTGCTTGTGAGTTTGTCCCGGCGATCCGGTGCAGCCGTGCTGGAAAGTTCCGCCCCGCATCAGCTTGACGGGCGTTTCTCCATCCTGGCATGCGATCCTGTTCACACTCTTAGCGTCCCCACAGATCACCCCGCGCCGCTGGATGCACTGGCGGCGGAGTTGGCCCGCTTTCCGGTTGTGGCGGGCCCAGCCACGGGACCGTTTTGCGGAGGCTGGATCGGCTATATCAGCTACGAAACGGGCCTATCCGTCGAAGGATTGCGTCCGACCACACGAAATGACATCGACCTGCCCGCCTTGCGGTTTACCCTGTACGACACGGCTGGGGTCTTCGATCACGCAGCCGGTCGCTGGCAGGTCGTGGGTGTCGATTGGCCGGGTGACAGCGGGATCGATCGACCGGCCCTTGACGAGCGGCTCGACGACCTGTCCGACCTGATCGCGTCGGCCCAACCGGCCCCGGAACCGGATTTCACCGATCCGATCGGCCCGGCGCCGACCCCCAACGTGACCCGGCGGGAATACCTCCAAGCCGTGGACCGGGTCCAGGCCTTCATCCGGACCGGCGATGTCTATCAGGTCAACTTCACGCAACGGTTCTCAACGAGCACCACAACCAATCCGTGGGACCTTTACCGGCGACTTCGACGCGCCAACCCCGCCCCGTTCGCAGCCCTGCTGCAATGGGACGACCGGGCGATCCTGAGCGCTTCGCCCGAACTGTTCCTGGATTTGCGCGGGCACCGCGTGATAACCCGGCCGATCAAAGGCACCAGGCCTCGCACCGGCGACCCGGGCCTGGACGCGATTCGTCGCCGCGAACTGCCCGCCAGTGACAAGGACCGGGCCGAACTGGCCATGATCGTGGATCTGCTGCGCAACGACCTGGGGCGAGTCTGCCGATACGGCTCCGTCGAAGTGTTGGCCTCGGCCGAGTTGGAGACCCATCCGACGGTGTATCATCTGGTCGGCACGGTGACCGGTCTGTTGCGGGCCCGGTGCGATCGGATGGATCTGCTCAAAGCAACTTTGCCGGGGGGCTCGATCACCGGGGCCCCAAAAATTAGGGCCATGCAGATCATTGATGCGTTGGAGCCCACCTGTCGCAGTGCCTATTGCGGCGTCATCGGTTATCTGGGCCTGGATGGATCCATGGCCTTGAACCTGGCCATCCGCACCATGATCCAGCAAGGTGAGCATTTGCACCTGTTTGCCGGGGGCGGCATTGTGGCGGACAGCGACCCGGCCGACGAGTACGACGAGTCCCTGGCCAAAGCGGCTGGCATGATGCGGGCCCTGGGGCACGAGACGTCGTCGCTGGCCCAGCTACGCCAAGTGGAGGCCCAACCATGAGCGACACGATCCTGTTCAACGGCGAATTCATCGAGGCCGATCAGGCCAAGCTCAGCGTGTGGGACGGCGGGTGGCTGCACGGGGCGGGGTTGTTCGAGACTCTGCGGGCCCGTGGCGGGCGGGTGTTTCGGTTGGAGGCCCACCTGAGTCGTTTGATGGCATCGGCCCAGAAGCTCCTGTTTCCCATCGATCGATCCGACCTGCCTTCAGCCGGTGATTTCGCTGAGTTGCTGAAGGTCAACGACACGCCGCAAGCCCGGGTGCGGCTGACCGTCTCGGCGGGACCGGTGTTGGGTGAATCGGTCGGCGATGAAACCGGCCACCGCCCCAAACTGACGGTCTGTGTCACCACGACCCCATTCGTCCCCTATCCAGAGAGTCACCGCCGAGGCGGCATGACCGTCTGCATCCATCGCACCAAGACTTCCCCGGACGACGACACAGCCGGTCACAAGACGACCTGCTTTCTGCCCCGGTTGTTGGCCCTGCGCGACGCCCACGCCCGAGGCTGCAACGAAGCCCTTTGGTTCACCACCGCCAACCTGCTGGCTGAATCCTGCGTCAGCAACGTTTTTCTGGTCAAAGATGCAACCCTGTTCACGCCTCCAGTGGAGACGCCGGTCCTGCCGGGCATCACCCGGTCGATCGTGTTGGAATTGGCCGGGGATCAAGGCCTGGCCGTCGAGCAAAAACCGCTGACCATCGACGCCCTGCTTGATGCGGATGAGGTTTTTCTGACCAATTCGATCATGGAGATTATGCCCGTGTGTCGGGTGGAAAAACGCGAGATTGGAAGCGGCAAGCCCGGGCCCATCGCCGCCGCGTTGCAGGCGGCCTACTTGGGCGTGCTGGAAAAGGAGTGCCCGTCGGATGGCTAAGCGCGACGCCGTGAACCGGACCGTCCAGGTTGGGGATGTCTGCCGGGCCCTGGAACGAATTGCTCCGCTTCACCTGGCACAGGAATGGGACAACGTCGGCCTGTTGGCAGGCGATAATCGCGCCCCGGTTCGACGAATGTTGTTGTGCATCGACCTGACCGGGGCGGTGGTGACCGAAGCCCTGCGGGCCAAGATCGATTTGGTGATGGCCTATCACCCTCCGATCTTCAAGCCCGTCGATCGCCTGGTCGCCCAGGGCGGCGGCGCCGACGCCCATGTTTTTCGTTGCGTTGCAGCCGGTGTCGCCGTCTATTCCATGCATACCGCCTTGGACGCGGCAGAGGGTGGCACCAATGACACGCTGGCCAGGCTGTGCGGGATCGAACAAACCGAGCCGATGGTGTACGCAGCCGTGGGTCCGGATCGGTGCAAGCTGGTCACCTTCGTGCCGCCCGACCAGGCCGACGCCGTGGCCCAGGCGTGTTTCTCGGCCGGGGCGGGTCATATCGGCGACTATGAAATGTGCAGCTATAGCGTGGCTGGTTGTGGCACGTTCAAAGGTGGCCAGTCCACGCGCCCAGCGGTGGGTCGGGCGGGGCGCTATGAAACGGTTGAGGAACTGCGACTCGAGACGGTCACCCCCAAGTCGCGCCTGCCGCAGGTGATCCAGGCCCTTCGACGGGCCCATCCCTACGAAGAGCCCGCGTTTGACGTGTATCCACTCGAGGCCGAGCCGGTCCGCGGCATTGGCCGGGTGGGGCGGTTGCCCAGGTCCATTACGCTGGCTGCCCTGGCCCGCAAGTTGCGCCGGGTCCTGCCAGCCCCTTGCACCTTGGTCGTGGGTCAGCCCGACATCCGCGTCGAACGGGCCCTGATCTGCGTCGGATCGGCTGGCAGCTTGCCGTTTTCCTGGCCGCTTCAGGCCGGCGACGTCATCGTCACCGGCGAAATCCGCCATCACGATGCTCTGACCCTACGCCGCAGCGGCTGTTGTGCCATCGCCCTGAGCCACTGGGCCAGCGAACGGCCCGGCTTGGTCCCATTGGCTCAACGGCTCGCCCGGATGCTACCCCGGGTCAAGGTCAGCCTCTCGAAAGCCGACGCCGATCCGTTCGCCAAACCTTGATGGCTGAATGATGCCGTGGAATCGAATGGACGGAGGCTAGAGGCTGGTCCGCTGACGCGGTGGTTTCTGTCCGATTAGGGAGAATTGGCGGTTTTTGGCGGCTGCCAGGTGACTGGGGCGGGCCATCTGTTGCCGGCGCTGCTCTCGGGCCCGCTCCTCACGCGCATGCCGGCCTCGGTCCAACCGGCCCACCAGCAGCAGGACTCCACACAGCACGACGGCGATGATCAGCGTGACGTAGATTACCTGCATGCCGTCGGACATGGTCCGCTGCATGAAATGGCCCTGCACGGCGTCGAGCCGCTCGGCTGGACCCACCAGTTGGGCAAGAATCATCCCGAACATCGCGATTACTCCAAAACGGCAAGACGCCCGTCGGCGCAGCCGGGCTTTGCCGGCACCATTGATATCGACCATCCAAGCTCGGCGGTACACCTGCCCCTTCGCCCCATAAACACCCGAGTCCCCAAACCAGGTGGCCGCCGTTTGCATCCGGCTGACCTCGACCGCACAATGGCCCCGTCGCCGTGGGGCGGGTGCCGCCCTCGGCCAAGTACGGTCCCCTAATATCGGAAGCCGGAAACTATGAAAGTCCACGAATATCAGGCTCGAGAACTTCTGGTCGCTGCGGGTGTGCCCGTGCCGGACTCTAAAGTGGCCGAAACGGTTGAGCAGGCTGTGGCTGCCCATCAATCCATGAACGGCACCGTGGTGGTCAAAGCCCAGGTCTTCGCCGGTGGGCGGGGCAAGGCCGGTTTCGTCAAGTTGTGCGAGACGCCCGAGCAGACCCGCGAGGCAGCTCAGTTCATGTTGTCCAACCGCATGGTCTCCAAGCAGACCGGCCCGGAGGGTATCGCGGTCAAGAAGCTGCTGGTGGCCGAGGCGGTCGACATCGAGCAGGAGTTCTATGTCGCCGTCGTCTTGGATCGAACCAAGCGCCGAAGCGTCGTGATGGTTTCACGCGAAGGCGGCGTCGAAATCGAAGAAGTGGCCGCCAAGAACCCCGACGCCATCCACAAGGAATGGGTCCATCCTCATCTGGGGTTGCTCAGTTTCAAGTGCGCCCGCCTGATTTCTGCGCTGGGCATCACCGATAAGGATCAAGCCAAACAGACCGGCAAGGTCATCAATGGGTTGGTGCGGGCCTTTCACGCCCACGATTGCAGCCTGGCGGAGATCAACCCGCTGGTGCGCACCACCGACGGCCGAATCCTGGCCATCGACGCCAAGATGAATTTCGACGACAGTGCCCTGTTCCGTCAGCCAAAACTCCAGGAGATGCACGACCCAGCCGACGACGACCCCGCCGAGGTGCGGGCCCAAGAACACAACCTCTCCTACATCCCCCTGGACGGAAACATCGGATGCCTGGTCAAC